>JALRDM010000366.1 GCA_023262195.1 Salibacteraceae bacterium
CCCATAGACTCACAAAATATCAAGCATGACCAAGACTTTTTCATGCTCGATGCCAACTTTGAGAACAATGAGGAAGAAATTCGAGTCTATTGCGGATTAAAACGCGGAGAGAAGAAACGATTTAAGAAGAATCAAAAAGAGTATGAGCGTCTCGCAGATCATATTGGAACAATTCCATTAGTTATGATTGCGCCAGCCGACACACACTTAATAAGAGAAGGCAGCGATAAGCGCAGGAAGCTGATGGATGGGATTATTGCCCAGTATAATCGAGGCTACCTTGAAACACTTCTTCAGTATAATCGAACCCTGGCACAGAGAAATGCGATGCTTAAGCATTTTTGGGCTGAAGGAAGAAAGCTCGATGCTACTGCATTCGAAGTATTTGATGAGCAATTGCATGCTTTTGGAACCGATATACACAATGAACGAAAACGGTTCTTAGAAGGATATTTGCCAATATTTTCCAGCTTCTACAAGAATATTTCCGCTGATGCAGAGCAAGTTAGCCTTCAATATGAAAGCTACTTACATGAGAAACCCTTAAGTGAATGGCTCAACATGACAAGGCAAAACGACTTACGAGCCCAGTGTACTACCAAGGGTATTCATAAGGATGACTTGCAGTTTATGATTGGAGACCATCCACTTAAAAAATTTGGCTCGCAGGGTCAGCAAAAGAGTTTTGTAATTGCCATGCGATTGGCTCAGTTTGACTACTTAAAAGACCTTAAGAGTAAAAAGCCCATTTTGCTCTTAGATGACATTTTTGATAAGCTCGATGACCACCGCGTTGCAGCACTCATGGAGATGGTTGCAGACGACCACTTCGGTCAAATATTTATTACAGACGCCAACTTACACCGAGTTCCAGAATTGTTTGAAAATCAAAAGGTGCCAATAAAAAAGTTTGAAGTATCAAGCGGCCAAATAAAAGAGGTGGACAATGGCTAAGCAGAGAAAATCTAATCAGGAGACCCTTGGAGGAGTGATCGATCGTATGCTTGACATATATAAGCTGCGAAGCGGACTTACAGAGCTAAGCATTCAAAGTGACTGGGCTAAAATAGCAGGCCCCGTAATAGCTGAGCGAACGGATGAAGTTCTACTCAAAGGAAGTAAGCTTATCATCAGACTGAACTCTGCCGCTTTGAGGCAAGAGCTTCATTATCAACGTGAGCAATTGATGCGAAATGTTAACGAACACATTGGCCAAGACTTAGTCAAAGAGGTGCATTTACGGTAGCTACATTTGCCGAAATTTTATTAACAGCCATATGGGTTTAAAATGCGGGATTGTTGGACTTCCAAATGTGGGCAAGTCAACACTTTTTAATTGTTTAAGCAACGCCAAGGCGCAGGCAGCAAATTTTCCATTCTGTACTATAGAGCCCAACGTAGGTACCATTACTGTTCCAGATGAGCGACTCAAAGCCCTCGAAAATTTGGTGAAGCCACAACGAACGGTGCCTACAACTATTGAAATTGTTGATATAGCAGGTTTGGTGAAGGGCGCCAGTAAGGGTGAAGGGCTCGGTAATCAGTTTTTAGGAAACATTCGTGAGTGTGATGCTATCATTCATGTATTGCGCTGTTTTGAAGATGGAAATGTAGTGCACGTGGATGGTTCTGTAGATCCAGTTCGTGACAAAGAAGTCATTGATATGGAGCTGCAGTTGAAGGACTTAGAAACCTTATCTAAACGAATAGATAAGGTAAAAAAGCAAGCGGCTGTAGGGGAAAAGGAGGCAAAAAAGCAGTTCGACATATTTGAGAAATATCGAGTGCATCTTGAAGCGGGTAAATCAGCAAGATCAGCTCCCGTTGATGAAAAGGAGCGTGAGTTAGTTCATGATTTATATCTACTTACGGATAAACCGGTGATGTATGTGTGCAATGTAGATGAGGGCTCTGTCACCACTGGTAATGAACATACCAAAGCGGTTGAGGAAACAGTTGCTGATGAAAATGCGCAGGTGCTTATACTCGGGGTTGGAATAGAAGCTGACATCGCATCACTGGAGACATATGATGAACGCCAGATGTTTCTTGACGATCTTGGTTTAGAATCACCGGGGGTTAATAGACTCATAAAGAGTGCTTATGATCTATTGAAATTGCGAACATACTTCACCGCTGGTGAGAAGGAGGTGAGAGCTTGGACAATACAAGATGGAATGAAAGCTCCACAAGCAGCTGGAGTAATTCATACGGATTTTGAAAAAGGATTTATCAGAGCTGAGGTTATTGGGTACAACGATTATGTGGAGTTAAAGTCAGAGGCAGCAGCGAAAGAAGCTGGCAAACTTCATATTGAGGGGAAAGAGTATGTGGTAAAAGATGGGGACATAATGCACTTTAGGTTCAACGTATAATCGAGTCAACTTGCCACAGTGAACTTGTCAGCGTTAGATCAGTTTTACGAAAATCAGCCTGAGGATAGAAGATCCGTATATCTGTATCTCAGAGAATTCATCCTTGGATTAAATGAGCATATTACACCTGAATGGAAATATAAATTACCCTTCTTTTATTACAAGGGTAAAATGCTTTGCTATTTGTGGATGGATAAATCAAATGGAGAGCCATATATTGGGTTTGCGCATGCCAAATCTTTGGAACACCCGGCCTTAGTAAGTGGCGACCGAAAGTGGGTAAAAGTCTTGCCAATTCCTGTAAATAAAGATATTCCAATACGGGTTATTGAGCAACTCGTTGAGCTATCCATACAAAGGATAGATTCGAGTGTTTGAGTTTAGTTTGTAGCTTTCTTACTATTGTGGAAATGTAAATTCATGATGCATTTCAAAATCAAGTCATTTCAAGATTATAAAGAGAACTACGATAGGAGTGTAAAAAATCCGGAAGGCTTCTGGGCAGAAATCGCGAATCACTACAACTGGATTAAACCTTGGGACAGAATACTCGATTGGAACTTTTCTGAGCCAGATGTTAAATGGTTCCTTAATGCAAAGCTCAACATTACCCAAAATTGCATCGATCGACATTTAGCGGACAAAGCAGATAAGACCGCCATACTTTGGGAGTCTAACTTCCCTGACCGGGAGAGCATACACATCACATATCAAGAATTGCATGATCAAGTTTGCCAAGCCGCTAATGGGCTGAAATCGCTTGGCGTAAAAAAAGGGGACAGGGTTTGTCTATACATGCCCATGATACCTGAACTTGCCATTTCTGTATTAGCATGTGCACGCATTGGAGCGATACACTCGGTTGTCTTTGCAGGGTTCTCATCACAAGCTTTGGCAGATCGTATTAATGACGCTCAATGCAAGGTGGTAATCACGTCAGACGGGCTTTACCGTGGCGCTAAGCAAATCAATCTAAAAGCTATCGTAGATGAGGCCATGTCAAAATGTAACTCCGTTTCTAATGTCATCGTGAAGAAATGCACTACTGCAGAAATAAATTGGAATGATGGGGTAGATGTTTGGTGGGATGAGTTAACTGAAAAACAAGGAACAAATTGTGCAGCAGAGCCTATGGATAGTGAAGATCCATTATTCATTCTGTATACAAGTGGAAGCACCGGTAAGCCCAAAGGAGTAGTACACACTTGTGGTGGATATATGGTTTACGCGGGATACAGTTTTGCCAATGTGTTTCAATACGAAGAGGATGACATATACTGGTGTACTGCCGATATTGGTTGGATTACTGGACATAGCTACATTATATATGGGCCACTCGCCAATGGTGCAATTACATTGATGTTTGAGGGTGTGCC
>JALRDM010000032.1 GCA_023262195.1 Salibacteraceae bacterium
TGATCTTGTCTGCGGGTGCCTGATACTTGGCCATGTCATCTATGTGTACTGTCACAAACCCACCCGGCTTGTGCGGGTATGGTTGATATCCTTTCACTAGTGGGAAGGTGGTGTTCTCTATCCGCTTGTTACGGTATGCACCTTCCATAACGTATATTGTCTTACTTGTCAAGTTTAGACTCCTTATCCATTTCGATCAACTGTTGCACAAATCCTAGGAACTGTTCAAAGTTGTCCGTGTGTTTGCTGTACACAGTGCTCTGCTCTAGCACTGCAATTCTCTCTTTGGCACTGTGCAACTGTACTGAAAGGATCAGTACTGCAACTACCAGTGCTGTGGTCACATATCTCATTATTTGTTCTCCACTAGTTCATCAATATAACTCTGCGGCACCACCCGGAATCGGCTGGAGCACTGGCGTGTCAACTTCCAAGTAACCATGCTCGTTGAAAAATCCGCGGAGCGAATTCATGATTTGAGTGCGTTGTTCGAATACCTTTTTAACCTGTGGATTTACCACAAGGTCTAAATACCTCATTCTATAGCGCTGCTCTTTGTCAGCAAACCCATCGTGTACGTTGCCATCGGCATCGGTTTTTACGATGGGCAACGGACGTAGGGACTTGGATAGCACCGTTAGTTCTGACACGTGCACCGATGTTTCACCCACCTTGGTTTTGAAAACATATCCTTTCACACCAATGAAATCGCCAATATCGAGCGCTTTCTTGAAAACAGTGTTGTACATGGTTTTGTCTTCATCTGGGCAAATCTCATCGCGGTTTATATACACCTGAATGCGCCCAGTATGGTCCATTATTTCCGCGAACGAAGCCTTACCCATCACACGTCTACTCATGAGTCTACCAGCGATGCAGACATTCCATTTTTCTTCACCTTCATCAAATTTTGCCTTGATTCCTTTGGCAGTTGCTTCAACTGGATATTCTGCCGCAGGATATGGCTCAATGCCCAACTCACGGAGTTGTTTCAAACTCTCTCGTCTCTCTAATTCTTGGTCGTTTAATTCGTGTGACATGCGTTGCTTATTCAATTTTTGAGGCGGCAAAGATACAAGCCCAAGTCACCTAATTCATTGATAACATATGCTTGAAATACAGCCTCGTGCAAAGCGTATATTTGCAGCCATGGATAAGTCGATGAATCAACTTGTGGCAGCATTTCCTGCCCAAATGAAAGAAGCCTTAGAAATAGCGGCCTTATTTGATACAAAGCCAAATAGACCATTTGCCAATGTAGTAATTTGTGGGCTGGGTGGATCCGGAATTGGAGGCACCATTTTATCACAGTTGATTAAGGATGAGTGTTCTTGTCCAATCGTATCGTCAAAGGATTACTCCATACCCGGTTTCGTAGACGAAAACACCCTTCTGATCGCGTGTTCATACAGCGGAAATACGGAAGAAACTCTGGAAGCGCTCAGCAGTGCCGTTGCTAAGAATGCCCAGATTGCGTGCATTACTTCTGGAGGTAAGCTGCTAGAAATGGCTAAAAGCAATAACTGGCCGCATATTCAAATTCCTGGTGGTTATCCACCGCGCTCTGCTTTTGGCTTTTCGCTTGTGCAGCTTTTCCGACTGTCAGAGGCGTTCGGTTTATTTGATGGTGCATGGCGTGGACAAATGGAATCAGCAATGAATTACATACAGTCTAATCAAGAAGCGATAAAGTCAGAAGGAGAAAAGTTGGCGGAAGGTTTGTATGGAAAAATGCCGATTATTTACGCGAGTTCGTGGCTAGATGGGGTGGCTACACGATGGCGCCAACAAATCAATGAAAATGCTAAGATGCTTTGTTGGCATCATTATTATCCAGAGCAAAACCATAATGAGTTGGTAGGGTGGCGAAATGAGGATGATCGCCTTGCGGTAGTTTTTCTTAAAAGCAAAAATGATCACTACCGCGTGGCTAAGCGTATGGAGCTTAGTGATGAAGTATATCAGAAATACACACCCAATATTTATGAGTTTACAGCCGTTGGCAGCTCGAAGCTTGAGCAAGCTATACACCTAATTCATTTGGGCGATTGGATGTCTGTAGCATTGGCTGATTTGCGTGGTGTTGATTCTACAGAAGTAAACGTGATCGATTGGTTTAAGGGCGAATTGGCTAAAGTTTAGGGCCGTGTCTTCAAAGACAAAGTCTCGGTTGATTTCTTGGTTGGTCGGAATTTTGGTAGTGCATTTTATTATTGAAACCACCGGTCACCACTATCTATACAACACACTGGCCATGACCGTTTTTAAAGGAAAGCTCGGTCCAGACATCAAGGAATATCATGATATGCCCAACAGTGTTATTCAGCGTGCGCAGCCGCAGCCTTGGCCTTTGTCGAAAGCCTTTGGCTCAAAGTCACTCACTGATGATGCGATGGCATACCACGAGCAAAATCAGTCGGTTTCTTATGTGGTTATCCATCGCGATTCACTGCTTTTTGAAACCTACTGGGAAGACTTTGGTATCGACTCCATCAGCAACTCCTTTTCTATGGCCAAGTCGGTGGTCTCCTTGTTGGTAGGCATTGCTATTGATGAAGGACGAATTAAATCGTTGGATGATGAGTTGTATCGCTACATGCCACAATACCGAACAGAATTGGGGGAGCATTTGACGATTAAAAATCTCTTGACCATGAGCTCGGGCATTAATTTCGATGAGCATTATCTCAATCCATTTGCCTTTCCTGCACGCGCCAATTACGGTGATAACCTGGAGCTGTTATTGAGCAAGTATGAAGTGACCGAAATGCCAGGAGAAACGTTTAAATATCAAAGTGGCAATACGCAGATATTGGGTTTGTTGGTGAAGGGAGTGATGCGCGAGTCGCTGGCTTCGTTGGCCTCACAACATGTTTGGAAGAAAATTGGAGCCGAGAACGATGCGCTTTGGAGCCTCGATTCGGAGGGTGGATTGGAGAAGGCATTTTGTTGCATTAACGCTACAGCAAGAGATTTTGCGCGCATTGGTAAGCTCTATGCCGATTATGGCAAGTGGAATGGAAAGCAGATTGTGGATAGTGCCTACGTAGCGGCATCGATTCGGCCAGCGGGCATGGTCGATAGCGAAGGCAAAGCGTGTGATTATTATGGCTATCAGTGGTGGCTTGGGGAGCATCAAGGGCACGATTTCTTTTTCATGCGTGGCATTAAAGGTCAGTATGTGGTGGTCATTCCTGATGAGGATTTGATCATGGTAAGGCTGGGCAGAAAGCGAGATTTTGGGTCACGCACCAAACCTCACCCCGATGACGTTTATAACTACCTAGATATGGCACTGGCCATGATTGAATCATGAAAGATGACATTGAATTTCCAGAGGTAAACCAAGTGGGCGTGTGCGCCATTCCCAAAGAGGATATGGGCCAAACCTATTGGCACGTACATTTGATCAATACCCGTGAAACACCAATTACCAACGTGCTAGTTTCGACTCGTGGTTACGGCAAGCGCCAGGATGAAGAAGTGAGAACATCAGAGTTGAGGCACTATTTTGAAACCATTGATGGGAAAAGCGCACAGGCCATAGAGGTAATACCCAATGATTTGATTGGATTGTCCAATCAATACTGGGTCAGCTTTTACATCGACCGAAAAATCTTCGATAAAAAGTTTGTGTTCTTGCCCGATACGCTGTTGGATAAAAACCTTACCAAGGTGCCGGTTCTGGATCAGGATGGGATTTTGATTTTGTGAGTTGCAACGGTTTGGCTATACGCAGTGTCCCGAAGGGCATTGCGTATAGGTTTTGTTGTATTGCGTTTTTCTTTTAATAGTATCCTTTGTCTTTTATACAATGTCTGATTCCACCTCGGGGATTTTCCATATCTCCGAAATATCTAGGAATTACATGGCAGTGAAAGTGCATTACAGTTTGTCCAGCCGCTTCTCCACAATTCATTCCTATGTTATAACCATCTGGTTTATGCTCTTTTTCAATTGTTTCTTTTGCTATTTCAATAATTGAACTCAATTCGTTTTGTTCTTCCTTGCTCAGAGAGAAAAAATCCAACTTTT
>JALRDM010000066.1 GCA_023262195.1 Salibacteraceae bacterium
GATTCTTGGAAACCACTGGCAACAATAGACGGCCCAACAGTTAAGTACCCGACCGTGTCAATGGTTGATGGGCTTGACGATTGTCCGTACATCAAGTACGATCCGTAAGATACACTACTGCCAATGATTATTCCGCTGTTGTATGTCCCCATACTAGAATACAGAGGACTTCCAACCATGGCACATGGTATTAACTGAGAAGCGGATTGAATTCCTAATGGTGCTAATGCGTAGGTCAAGTAATTACCTATTCCAAAATTATTTCCTGTAATAGAAATAGTCACTGAGACGGTGTCCCCAGGGGAATAATATGGGTTCGATGACCCTTGAATGGTTGTATTAAAAGATTGTGCCTTACTAATGCCGGAAAATAGCATCATGGCAACAATACACAGAATACGGGCTAATCTGCTCATGTTTAAATGGTTTGTCCTAAAAGTAAGGAAAACTTTTAGTTATTCACCATAGTATGCGCGCCATGCATCGGGGAAAACCTCTTTAGCTTCCCAAATCCTATATCCCGGGAAATCCGTGAGGTATATTCTCACCCAACCTTTTGCGCTGTAATAAGCAATATCAGATAGTTCGTTTCTATATGGTTCTAGCATGGATTCATCAAAATACCCCTCTTTAAAGCAAGCTATAATGATGAGTCTGTCATCTAGCTTTTCGACGGTTTCCTCTGTAGGTTTTTGAATGGTTTTCGCAGGTTTCGTAATGGTTGGCTCCCCTTGAACGACTTTTTTTGCTTGAATTATAATGTTTGCCGCTTCGGGGGGAGTCGCTTTATTTTGAGACTCAACGGCTTTTTGAACAGTGACAATAGAAGCGGTAGAATCTGTGGCAATTTTTTGAAGCTTAGGCTCATTCACAAAGACGCCATTCACTATAAAATCTGTTTTAATGCCTTTTCTTTGAATTTCGCCGTAGTAATATTCAATCTGCTTGGGCTCGCTGCTCACTGAGTTTCGTAGGGTGATTTTACGCTGTAAATCCTCAAATACAGTACCGCCAAATCTATCGTATCCTTCTGTATTCAAAATACCGAAATAGAAGGTTGTTTTTTCTTGGATAGTATCCAAAAACCGTTTGTCCTTGAATGGCGATTCTGATAAAGGATACGTAATTGTATTGGACGACACACCGCACGAACTAAGCAGCATCAATAAACTTGCTATGCTTAGATAGACCACATTACGCGCAAACCGCTTATATTTACCTTTAATCATACCTGTAAGCTACACCATGTACAGAAAACTGTCAATTATTGGCTTTTTTTTCGCGACCATGATTTCATCATGCTCTAAAGGTCCTGTATCCTTGGGAGGCATCAAACCAAATCTTGAATCAAAGATAGTCGTATTTGCAGATACATTTATGCTTCATGACATACTCGACCTAAGCGGGAATGAATTAAGCCAAAGTGGTGATAGCATTTTTTTGGTTCAGAATATCCTTGATACTTCCTATACTGGTAGAGAGCTTTTGAATTTTGCTGATTCGGTTTTCGGACTAGATAGCATGAAATCAATCAATGAGAGTGATATTTCATTAAGACTTGATAGTTTCAGTGATTCGAAGTTCCTCAATCAAATCAACGTAATTAGTCGCTATGACCCAACCAATTTTGGCATACTCAGCGGGTATGATAACGATACAGTAACGAATTACAGCGGTTTCAATAATGTCACACCGACAAACTTAATTGTAACCCCATTTCAGGTCCCAAACATTGATAGCACATCTACGTTAGATACCGTTCGTTTGGTCACCTCTGTTGAGAACCACCTCAACTTTGAAATGAATGGCCACTATAGATTGGTCACTGGTGGGCAAGTGCTTTTCTCAAAATACATAGACTTGCCGCCTGGTGATTCCTTCACCTTGGACACCATCATGTATGATAAGTTGCTCGGTAAAAAAATCAAATTATACTTCGATACCGTGACTTGTCCGGGATTTGGTACGCCTGTTTATTGGAGCAATTCAAACCAATTAAAATTCAATATCAGCCTTAGTAAGGCTTATGTGAGCAATGGAATAATTGAGCCAGTGAACGAGCGAGTATTCCTTGGGTCCTCAGAATTGAATGTCCCCATCGAGAATAGAGGATCAGCTTACGACCTATATGTCTGCTCTGGCCAGTTAGATGCTCAATACTTATTGAACGGAATAGATGGTCCGTTTTATCTCATCCGAGAGCTCACAGATTCTACTGGATATTTTTATTCGGACAGTACATTGATGGTTCAGAGCTCTTCTGCTTTCGTCAGGAATATTATGTTCCAAGGTGATTCATTACATATTTCGATGGATC
This sequence comes from Salibacteraceae bacterium, assembly GCA_023262195.1. GTDB lineage: Bacteria > Bacteroidota > Bacteroidia > Flavobacteriales_G > Salibacteraceae > SHAN690. The sequence continues at coordinate 2,318 of JALRDM010000066.1, forward strand.
AGAAGATTTATGCTCACTATTATATTCGACCCTTAACTGGCTTTCCTATTCGGTTAAAGTCGGGTTATAGTGTGGATGCATCATATGGCGCGCAAAGCAAATGGGATGTCTGTTTTTACAGAGGCCCTGCTCAAAATCTGTTGAGTCTTTCTGATTTCATTGATAACACCACGAAAACAGAATATAGCCACTTAATTGATAGCCTAAATCTGACCAATTCCGAAATCATAGTGAATATCAACGGAAACGGTATTGGTTATTTAAGTATTGCCGACTCAAGTTTTATTAAATACCAAGCGGGGAAGGCCAGTTATGCCGATACCATAGCATGGAATATGGGTGCCCAATTAAGTCAATTGGTCACAAAAAATCAGATTATTAGAAATCGCCCACTGCAAGCTATTGATAGCAGCGCGATGGGAGCTCTACCGACAACACTTTATAGCGAGGTGGAAATTACAGCAGATACCACGCTAGGAATGAAGCTCGAGGAGGTTCACACCGTAGCCGCGGGTATGAAAAGATTACTAGGCTATTGCGAAGGCCAATTAAAATTTGTCGCCAATACAGATTTAAAAATCAATACCAATGGATTGTTGGATTCATTGATTCTGACTTCGGATAGTATTATGATCTCTTTTGAAGGTGATGCACAAGCCGAGTTTACCACGAGCTCTGATTTTGAATTGCTGCTTGAAGGTGCGAATGGGAAGAAATTGGTTGAATATTCCGGTGTGTTGAATTACAACAATGACGGTTGGTTCACCGAGGAATACCTGATTTCTGAGGAACACTTATCTGGCCAAAATTTGAAATTGTTTATCTCCGGGAGCATCCAAGAACTCGAAGGCTCGTATATAGGCATGAGTGACTTTTTATCAATGCGTGTGAAATTATCCTTCTATTGATGAAAACAGGTAAACTCATATTGTTATTGCTTTTGGCCCAATTCTCATATGGCCAAAATAATGTCTTAAACACTTGGGCTTTTCATGAGCACAGCGATACCAATATATTCTTATCCATTGGCGCTCTTGGACGCACAGTTCAA
>JALRDM010000090.1 GCA_023262195.1 Salibacteraceae bacterium
CTCTAATTTCTGGGTTACTCATAATATTTTTTTAAGTTATTGCTTACTTCTTTTTAAAGTTGTTTTTCAGCAAATTCCAACTTTTTTGTTGATATTTTTATCACCTTGACCTTCTCTTACGTTCACGTTCTCTCCTCTTCCTCTCTCGTTCTGCCTCCCTTTCTCTCCTCTTTCTTTCCCGTTCTCTTTCCCGTTCCCTTTTTTACGTTCACGTTCTAACTCTCTTTCTCTTCTCTTTCTTTCGCGCTCTCTTCTTTTGCGTTCACGCTCTCTTCTTTTGCGTTCGCGTTCTCGTTCTTTTTTTCTTCAACAGCCTCAACCGCTTCTTCTGTTTTTTCTAAAGCAGCTTCCGCAGCTTCCGTAACAGCCTCTTCAACTACCTCTGCGGTCGATTCTTCAGCAGAATTTTCTTCAACTTCTTCTGGCTTATTCGCTTCGGCAATCGCAGCTGCTCGAGCATCATTCTTCTCTTTCTCAGCGGCTAATCTAGCTTTCTCTTCATCAGCTTGCTTTTTAGCTAAGTCTGTAACCTTTGCATCAATAATTGAAGATTTCTGCTCCATCCACTTGTTGAATTTTGCTTCCATTTGCTCTTCAGTCATTGCGCCTTTATTAACTCCACGCATTAAGTGCTCTTTCATAAGCACTCCCTTGTAACTCAAAATAGCTCGAGCCGTATCCGATGGCTGAGCTCCAACGCTCACCCAATGAACACTGCGATCGAAATCTAGATCTATCGTTGCTGGATTTGTTGTGGGATTGTAAGAACCTAATTTTTCAATAAAACGTCCATCTCTTTTGGATCGTTGGTCGGCTACTACAATGTGGAAATACGGCCGGCCCTTTCGGCCATGACGCTGGAGTCTAATTCTTGCTGGCATATTGTGTTAATCTTTTCGTTGCTAAAACTGGTCGATTAAAAATCGGCTACAAATATCAATTTTTATACGAATGCAGCAATACTTTATAGCTTTTCTTTTTTATGTCTGGCTTAAGACTCTCTTTATGTCGGGTTTAAAGTATAAATCACTCTTCAGCACTTTACCGTCAGATCTGTAAATGGGCTTACCGTCTGCATCCAACTTACTCATGTTGCTTTTTTGGATTTCTTCAAACACATCAACAATTTTATGCTGCAGACCATGGCTTAATATAGTGCCACAAAGAATATATAGCATGTCACCAAGTGCATCGGCCACCTCCACCAGATCACCACTTTGTGCCGCTTCAAGGTATTCTTCATTTTCTTCTCGCATCAACTTATATCTGAGGAGTTTTGTCTCATAGCTTACTTCAACGGTTGGGCTATTCTTGTTTTCAATTCCAAACGAATCATGGAATTCCCTTACGTTATCTATTATCTCTTCAAATGACATATTCTGCGTATTTATATATTAAAATTTCTTGATGAAAAACCTAAAATTTGTTGTTTGACAAAATTGCTGAAAGCCAATAACCACAAGGGTTCAGAGCTGAAATAGTTCTTAACATTGTTTAACAGCGAGAGATGTTGCCAGCAATAACCATTACAGATTTTTGCTCTGTGAAATTGATATGAATTGTTGAAAACTCAAACTAGATGGAAACGGCTACGGATATAAGAGAATTGATTGAACGAATAGAGAAGGAAAGCGCTTTTATCGAGTTGATTAGCCAAGAAATGGACAAGTTCATTGTGGGACAACGATATATGATCGATAGAATGCTCATTGCGCTTTTATCTAATGGGCATATTTTATTAGAAGGCGTGCCAGGCCTTGCAAAAACATTGGCGATTAAGTCATTGGCATCTACCATAGATGCCAAGTTTAGCCGACTACAGTTCACTCCAGACCTTTTGCCTGCGGATTTGATCGGTACTCAAATCTATCAGATGAAAAAAGATGAGTTTACCACTCGAAAGGGGCCAATCTTCGCCAACTTCATCTTAGCTGATGAAATCAATAGAGCACCTGCAAAGGTCCAAAGCGCTTTATTGGAAGCCATGCAAGAGAAACAGGTTACCATTGGTGAAACCACGTTTGAACTTCCGAAACCATTTTTAGTGCTAGCAACTCAAAATCCCGTGGAGCAAGAGGGCACTTATCCCCTGCCTGAAGCACAAGTTGATCGATTCATGCTCAAAGTGGTATTGGATTATCCCAAAAAAGAAGAAGAGAGAAAAATTATAAGACAAAACATCTCCTCAAAAGAGCCCATTGCAATCAATACCATCCTCAAACCTGAGGATGTTTTGAAAGCGCGATCGCTCGTAAGAGAAGTCTACATGGATGAGAAGATTGAGCAGTACATCATTGATATTGTGTTTGCCACAAGAAATCCAGAAGATTATGGCTTGGAAAAATACAAGGGTCTTATTGCTTTTGGTGGTTCACCAAGAGCAAGCATTAACATGGCTCTCGCTGCCAAGGCATATGCCTTTATTAAGAGACGTGGTTATGTCATTCCAGAAGACGTTAGGGCTATCTGCAAAGACGTACTTCGACATAGAATTGGTGTAACCTACGAGGCCGAGGCAGAAGAAATAACAGCAGAAAACATTATCGATGAAATCCTAAATCGCATTGAAGTACCGTAGTTCTAATCAGTCTGAATAAAGCAGAAAGATTAAAGCGAAAATGGAAACATCAGAACTCCTCAAAAAAGTTAGGAAGATAGAAATCAAAACTCGAGGCCTGAGCAATCAGGTTTTTTCGGGAGAATACCATACTGCATTCAAAGGTCGTGGTATGACTTTTAGTGAGGTTCGTGAGTATGCACCTGGCGATCCTATTCGGTCGATCGATTGGAACGTTACCGCTCGATTCAACCAGCCCTTTGTCAAAGTATTTGAGGAAGAACGCGAATTGACCATGATGCTCATTGTGGACGTAAGCGGTTCATCAAACTTCGGATCGAAAAGCCAGCAAAAACGAGACATAATTACAGAGATAAGTGCAGTACTAGCCTTCTCAGGTACACAAAACAATGATAAAATAGGGGCGATTCTTTTTACTGATAAGGTGGAAAAGTTTATTCCCCCGAAAAAGGGAAAAAGTCATGTGCTCAGAATCATCAGAGAGCTTATAGATTTTACTCCGACTGGAAACGGCACTAATATTCATGAGGCAATGAGTTTCTTTAATAGTGTAACCAACAAAAGGAGCATAGCCTTTCTTATTAGCGACTACTACGACAAGGACTTTGATCGCCCACTGCAAATTGCAAGTCGAAAACACGATTTGGTATCGCTCATAATAAGAGACCGAGCAGAAGACCAGCTTCCGTCACTAGGATTGGCCCCCATCGTAGACTTTGAGTCCGGCAAGCGGTTGTGGATTGATACTTCCAGCAAAAGCGTAAGAAATCATTATAACCAGAGAAAGGCTGCGCATCAGAAATACACCATTGAATTACTTAGAAAGGCGGGGATAGACTACACCGAAATCTATACTGGTCAACCCTACACCAAACCACTGATGCAATTATTCAAAAAAAGGGAGGCTAAAAGATGAGACTATTACTGGTCTTCTTATTGTTTCAAGCTTCTGCAGTATACGCACAATTTGCTGGATTTAAAGCTACTGTGCAAAAAGATGAAATTCTCATTGGGGAACAAACCAGGTTACTCCTAGAGATAAGTGCAGGTAGCACTGACACCATTGTCTTTCCGATATTCAACGACACGCTTATCTCTGAAATAGAAATCATTCAAAGATCCAAGGTTGACACAAATTACGTAGGTAATAATCTAGAAACAAAGGTTCTAAAACAGCAACTCACCATCACAAGCTTTGATAGCGGGTATTATGCCATTTCTCCATTGAGTGCGGTTATCAATCAAGATACTATACAATCCAATCCATTTTTGGTCTCAGTAAAGCCCGTACCTATTGATACTGCCAAGGGTATATATGACATTCGTGGTGTTGCTCAAGCACCCTTTTCAATCACTGAGTGGCTTGTAGAAAACTGGAAAACAATTCTTGCCATAGTTCTTCTGATTGCGATAATAATCTCTGCCTATTGGTGGTGGAAGAATAAACCAAAGCACAAGGAAGTCGAAATTAGCGAACCACAGAGACCTGCCCACGAAATTGCCTTAGAAAAAATAGCAGTGCTGAGGATGCAGAAATTATGGCAAGATGGCAAAACAAAAGAATACTACACGCAGCTTAGCTACATTCTCCGGGAGTATATCGAACTGCGATTCGATATTCCTGCACTAGAACAAACTACCGATGAAATCATTCAAACGATGAGGCTTAGACCCTCATTTAGTCAAGAATTATTAAATGAAACTAAGCAAGTTTTATCCCTTGCTGACTTGGTAAAATTTGCCAAAGAGAATCCCGTGGGAAATGAAAACGAGCGTAACCTCGATCTTATCGAAGCCTTTATAAACAGCACAAAATCAGAAAATCCAACCGCGCACGAAAATGGCTGATTGGGAATTTCAAAATATTGAATACCTATATGGCTTGTCCATAATACCAATCTTGATTGTATGGTTTGTTTTGCGCGATAGATATCGTCATCCCGTTTTGAATTACTCGAGCACAAGTTTTATTGGTTCAGCAGGTATAAAGGCAAAGCTCATTCACCTTCCATTCATACTCCGACTAATTGCTATAGCTGGTTTGATAGTTGCGCTGGCTCGGCCTCAGAGCGCCACGAGCTGGCAAGATGTTTCTACGGAAGGTATCGATATTGTAATGGCATTGGATATCTCTAGCAGCATGCTTGCACAAGACTTTAAGCCAAACCGATTGAGCGCGGCAAAGGAAGTAGGTGGAGAATTTATGCTATCAAGACCAAATGACCGTATTGGGTTGGTGGTGTACGCAGGCCAGAGCTTTACTCAATGTCCGCTCACTACCGATCATGAAAAGCTGGTAAATCTTTTTTCAGGAATCAAGAATGGAATGATTGTGGACGGCACCGCGATAGGAATGGGGCTAGCAAACGCGGTAAATAGACTTAAGGAAAGCGATGCAAAGAGTAAGGTGATCATATTGCTTACAGATGGTGAAAACACAAGCGGATCAATTCCACCGCTTACGGCTGCGGAGATTGCAGCCACCTTTGGTGTGAAGGTCTACACCATTGGCGTGGGAACTGTGGGTCAGGCACCCTTCCCAGTGAAAGACATGTTTGGGCGCACGGTGAACCAAATGATTGATGTAAATATTGATGAAGAAACACTGAAAGCAATAGCCGAACAAACTGGAGGAAAATATTTTAGAGCTACAGATAAAAACAAGCTTGAGCAGATCTACATGGAAATAGATCAATTGGAAAAAACAGTGATAGAGGAAACCCAGTATGAGAAGAAAAATGAAGAGTTTCCGCTCATCGCTGCCTTTTCATTTTTATTACTGATGGCCGAACAGGTGATTAAAAGAACTTGGCTTAAAAGCGCATTGACCGATGTTTAGATTCGAGCATACATATCTGCTATACTTTCTGGCCATTATCCCAATGATTTGGATTGCGCATGTGATTTACAATCGATGGAAACGTAAAATGATCAAAGCTCAGTTTGGCAGTGAGGTGATCGGTGTAATGATTCCAGATATTACCATGGCCAAAACATGGATTAAGCTTAGTGTTTACAGCATCGGACTCACTTTCTTAATCATTGCCATGGCAGGACCACAAAGTGGTTCTAAGACCGAAGAAGTTAAACGCAAGGGCATTGATATGATGATTGCTTTGGACATCTCTAACAGCATGATGGCCGAAGACCTCTACCCTAACCGACTTGAGCGTGCAAAACGCAGCATACAGGAACTACTCACCTACTTGAAAGGTGATAGAATTGGTATTGTAGTTTTTGCGGGTGAATCATTTGTGCAACTACCCATTACAAGTGATTACTCTGCGGCAAAACTCTTTTTGAACAGCATTGAAACCGAGCTGATATCCACGCAGGGCACAGATATTCAAAACGCGATTGATCAGTGCATTAGCAGCTTTGATGAAAATAGCCCGGCTTCGAAATCGATTATCCTAATCAGCGATGGAGAGCACCACGAAGGCGACATTTCATCAGTACTAGCCAAGGCAAATGAGCAAGACATCATAGTTCATGCGATTGGCATGGGGTCTGAAAACGGAGCGCCCATTCCAATCTATTCTAGAGGAAAGCGCGTTGGTTTCAAGCAGAACCAAACAGGAAATACCGTGGTCACCAAACTCGATGCAGATATGTTGGCCTCATTCGCGAATGAAACCGGTGGAATATTTGTTCGCGCTTCGAATACTGAAAGCGGTATGGCTTACGTCTTCGAAGAAATTGAAAAGCTCGAAAAGGTTGAACTCGGCACTAAAGTCTATACCGATTTTGACGATAAATTTCAATACTTCCTTCTGCCCGCGTTAATACTTCTAATCATAGAGTTAATTATTCCAAACACCCGTTCCAAGTGGTGGCAAAAACTAGTTGCTTCGTAAATCAATGAAATCGTTGTTCACATATGGCACTCTTGTTTGTATCCTTTTGTGGACACCGCAATTATCTGCACAGCACACAGACCTTGAAATATTTCGGGGAAACAAAGCCTATGAGAGTCAAGATTTAGACAAAGCTGAGGAACACTATCGCAATGCTTTGAGTGAAAACCCCAATTTATATAAGGGCACATACAACCTCGGTAACACCAGTTACAAGAAAGAAGACCTAGAGACGGCCTTATCTCAATATGAAAAAGCATATGGCCAGGCTGCTACGGATCATGAACGGGCCAATGCCATGCACAACTTGGGCAACACGCACATGCAGAGTGGAAAGTTTGAGGATGCGATTGAGGCTTACAAAAAAGCCTTGCGCCTTGAACCTAACGCAGATGACACACGATATAATTTAAGCTATGCTCAGCGCATGTTGAAGCAACAACAAAAGCAACAAGAGCAGCAGCAAGAAAATCAAGATCAGGACAAGCAGAAAAACAAGGAAGAGGAGAAAGAAAAGGATAAAAACGAGAATAACGAGAATAAAAACGAGGAAGACTCAGAGCAAGAAAATAGTGATGGTCAGGATAAAGACGAGGAGAAAGATGATGAGTCGGATTCTGACCGACAAGAAAAAAATGATGACCAACAAGAAGAGGATGAGAATAACCAGAAACCTCAACCCAAACCGATCAATATTTCTGAGGAACAAGCCAAACAAATGTTAGAGGCCGCAAAAAATGAGGATCAACAGATTCAAATGGAGCTTAGAAAGCTAAAAAAGAACAATAGCAAAAACATAGATAAAGACTGGTGAGACTTCTCTTCTTAATATCAGCAATTTGTATCTCAGCCGTGATAAATGCTCAAACGCTGACCGTAAAAGCGAGCAGCAACACCATTGGCTTAGGTCAACGCGTAAAACTCACCTATACCTTAGAGGGCAGCGATGGCAACAAATTTATCCAACCAACCTTCGAGGGGTTCAGATTACTGAGTGGCCCGAATACCTCATCAATGAAGCAACTTGTGAATGGACGCTTCTCTAGCAGCAAGTCATTCTCTTTTGTTTTATTGGCAGAAAAACTTGGTGAACATACCATACCCTCAGCAAGTATAAAGGTGAAAGGGAATGTGATTAAAAGTGATCCCGTAACACTCAAAGTTGTAAAAAACACCCAGGCGAAAGCCAATAATCAAGCACCAAAGCAAGCTAAAAATTCAAGTGAGGTTGATCTAACCACGAACCTGTTTTTAAAACTTTTCGTGTCTAAACGTGATGTTTACGTGGGTGAACAATTTGTCGCCACGTATAAGCTTTATACTAATGTCAATATTCAAGACTATAGTGTCGAAAATCCTAGTAATACCGGCTTTTTTGCGGAGGAAATAGACCTTGAAGGAACCAATACTCGAACTCGTGAAGTGATCAACGGACAGCAATATGAAGTCTTTACTCTTAAGAAGACGGTGCTTACAGCACAGCACGCAGGGGAGATTGAATTGAATCCTCTTAAAATGGATTTTGTGGTGCAACTGCGCACCAATCAACGCAGATCAATTTGGGATCCCTGGGCCGGATTCAAAAACGTTTCATATTCTGCTCAAACCAACAGACAACGTATTAACGTTAAACAACTTCCCACAGCGGGCAAACCATCTGATTACACAGGAGCAGTCGGTGTATTTGATCTTAAAGTGGAGCAAGATCGATCTGAACTCAGTCTCAATGAAGCCGTAAACCTTAAAGTCGAAATTAGTGGAAAAGGAAACTTAAAACTTATTGGAGCACCCAACATCACCTTCCCACAAGATTTCGAAACCTATGACCCAAAGCTCAAAGAGTCTATCAGCAATAGCCAATCAGGCAGTCGAGGTAAAAAGACTTACGAGTATGTACTCATTCCTCGTTTCACAGGTCAATACGAAATTGATCCAATATCTATATCGTTTTTCAATCCCGAAAAAGGTTCCTACGAGCGAGTCACAAGCGATCCTATTGTAATAGATGTGGCAAAATCAATGGACGGTAAAGGATCAAATGAAGTAGCGTACATGGCACCAAAAAAAGAGGACGTGCAAATTCTTGGTAAGGATATCCGTTTTATAAAGGATTTAAGCACACCGCTTTCAGAACCAACAGATTCCTTCCTTGGCTCACCAACATTCATTGCGCTATCTGCACTACCGATAGCTTCCACTGCCCTAGCACTCATGCTGATCACGCGAATTCGTACACGGGAGTCTGACGCTATGTTTATGCGAAAAAGGAAGGCTAGCTCTGTGGCTAAGAAGCATCTTTCCACCGCGCATAAAGCAATTGATGAAAATGGATCGATTTTCTATGAAGAAATATTCAAAGCCTTATATGGTTATGTGGGTGATAAATTCAACATATCGGCAACAGATCTAAATAAGGAAAACATCAAAATTGTTTTGCTTGATAAAGGATTAAAGAAGGATTTAGTGCAAAATCTACTCGCAGCATTAGAAGAATGTGAAATAGCTCGTTTTGCACCAGGTCAAGCCATGGCTAAAGAGACTCTTTTGGCTCGTGGCGAATCACTAATTCGAGAAATTGAAAATGAAGTATAAACTGCTCTTCTTGCTAGTGCCCTATTTTGCCACATTCACTCCGATCACAGCGAGTGAAAGCAATCATTATGATGCACGTTTTGAGCAGGCCAACGGTGCCTATAAAATTGGAGCCTATGATTCCGCCAAAACCATTTACAATGAAATCTTGAGTAGCGGACTCACCTCGCCAGATCTGCTTTACAATTTGGGTAATACTCACTATAAACTCGGTAATATTTCAAGTGCCATACTTTATTACGAGCGAGCGCATGAACTTTCTCCTTGGGACGTGGATATTCAATATAATCTGGCCACTGCAAAATCTCAAACCGCAGACAAAATGCAAAGCGTCACGCCAATGTTTATGACTCGATGGCTTAATGCCACAGCATCTGCAACCACCAGCAATATTTGGGGCTGGTTGATCGTACTATTCATAACACTTGCATGCGTGGGGTTCTCCTTCTTCTTCTTGACCAGATCATCAGTCTTAAAACCAATTACTCTCATCGCCACAATGGCAATACTCGGTCTTGCTATCCTATCTTCAATTTTTGGCTATCGATCATACGTTTTGGAAGGTGTGCAAGAGGCGATTGTTTTTGCTCCTTCAGTGAACGTTAAGAGTGAACCATTGCCGAGCTCAACGGTGCTCTTCGTAGTTCATGAAGGCTTAAAGGTGGAAGTCTTGCAGGAGGAAGAAAGCTGGGTTCGCGTAAAATTTGAAGATGGCAACACAGGTTGGCTTCCAAGTCAGTCGATA
>JALRDM010000205.1 GCA_023262195.1 Salibacteraceae bacterium
GTTGGTGCATGCCGCAGCTGGTGGAGTTGGCACGGCCTTGGTTCAAATTGCTAAAATGAAGGGCTGTGAAGTATTTGGAACGGCAAGCGCACCGGAAAAGCTCGATTACCTCAAAGAAATCGATGTGGACCATCCCATCAACTACAAAACGCAGGATTTTACTGCAGAAATCAAGCGAATTTTGGGTAAGGATCGCCTAGACGTAGCTTTCGACCCTATTGGAGGTTCCAATTACAAGAAAACCAATGCTTTGCTCGGCTCTGGAGGTAGAATGGTCACCTTCGGAGCAAGTGAGTGGAGTGCCTCAAAAGGTGGTATCTTAGATAAAATCAAATTGGCCTTTGGTTTCGGTTTTATGCACCCCATCGGGTTATTAATGAAGTCCAAATCGGTGATTGGGGTTAACATGCTTCGAATAGGCGAAAATAAGCCCACTTACCTTCAAACCTGTATGAAAGAGGTATATGACCACTACCAAAAAGGGGTGTTAAAACCTAAGGTTGACTCCATTCACAGCGCCACTGAAATAGACAAAGCACACCAGCGATTAGAGGGTAGGAAGTCTATTGGCAAAGTGGTTGTGAAGTGGTAATTAAATGGTAAAGGCCTGTTTAAAATTCTTCAGCCGATCCTTTAGAATCGTAAGGTCTGCAGCATCTTGGTTCGTTTCAACCTTCAGCTCTCTCAACCGCATGTTGTTGTTGATGAAAATCATTTCAAGCTCTGGATAAAGCTCTTGAATAACCTCGACTACATCGTTAATGCTGTAGTTATGCTCAACCAGATTTGACAATGATGGTGCATCTGAATCAAAAAGCGTATCTATAATTTGTTCACAGGCATATTCAATGTGCACAAATGGTCTATGCTGCTGCCCATCACCATGAATATTAATCTTTGAATGAAAATTCGCTTCAAATAAAAACTTGTTGATGACCGCATCAAAACGCATACTCCTATTATAGCCATAGACGTTTCCACAACGAATCACATGCGTACTGAGTTTATTTGACAGTCGGGTTACGTGTTCCTCCCCCCGCATCTTTGAAATGCCATAAAATGTTTTCGGGTTAAGATTCGAATTCACGTCTTTGATGGACTCACCAGAGCCGTAAACAGAAACACTGCTTATGTATATCAACTTATGCACATTTGACTCTTCTACTGCATAAGTCACCTCTGCGGTTCCCCAATGATTCACCTGTTCAAATAAATGCGCATCCTGATCTGCAAATGGTGTAGTCACCTTTGCCGCCAAGTGAATCACGGCATCTGCATCTGTCATGGCTCTTCGCAGCTTGCGACTATCAAGAATATCGCCTTCAATGAATGACAGCTTCGCATTGAGTTTGCTGGTACCAATAAAGAGGTTGTAATTGTGTCTGCTCAAATTATCATACACCACAATCTCTTCAATCTCCGCACGATTCATCAATAATTCACATAAAGTGGTGCCGATATATCCCGCACCTCCAGTGATTAACACTTTCATAGTTATTTACTTACAAGTTCTGTGTGCAGTCCGCACTCTGTTTTGCTTTGCCCAAGCCATCGGCCACCTCGATCATCTGATAAACTTGGCTTTACAGTGCAGGGCTCACACCCGATACTTGAATAACCCTGCGCATCAAGCGGATGTCTTGGTAGGTTATGCTCCGAGATATATTTCCATATCTCTTGCTTAGTCCAACTGAGCATGGGGTGAAATCGAATCCCACCTTGGGGCGTACGCTCTATAGATTTCAATTGTTTGCGATTGGCATTTTGATCGGCCCGCACACCGTTAACCCATACATCGAAACGTTCAAGCAACGGCTGCATTGGTTGTGTTTTATTTAAAAAGCAGCAGTAGTCTGGGTCCGAGGTAAAGTAGAAGTTGCCAATATTATTCTTCTGTTGAACTTTCGGCACATGTGACTCTACGTTTAAGACATTTAGCCTAAATGCTATGGCCACCTCATCTCGAAATGCCAACGTTTCGGGAAAGTGAAATCCTGTTTGAATAAAATATATCGGTGTTTCAGGTGCGACCTTCCCGATTATATGCAGCATGGGCAAACTATGCGTTTGAAATGAAGAAGAAGCAAAGAAGGTCTTGCCTTCATTTCTAAATCGCTCAAATTGATCGGATATGGCTGAGAGCTTTTCTTGCATGGGCTATCGAAATTCGCGGGGCGAAATTCGTCATCTTATAATTACCCGATAATTTTTAAAGAAATTTTATGATCAAACCAGCTGCCACAGTGAGAAGCATGGCTATTAAAGCTGTAACAGAAAGTGTTTTGCGGTCAGTGCCTAGGTTTTTTCTTCCAAACAAATAGACCACTAAAAAGGGCACAATCAACAAGGTAGGAACAAAGGATAACCACGTAACACTCAAGTCAAATACATAATAGTGAAACAGTGCGACAACAAAAACTGCACCCGCTAAGGCATGAACTAAATGGGCTATGTTAGACTTCATGAGAAGTGACTTTCATATTGTCAATTAGTCTCACTTTGCCCAGCGTTGCTGCAACCAGGGCTCTCGCGTGCTTTGTAGCATTAGAATCAATAGTTTCGAATGTGTCTGGATTCACCATTTCAAAATATTCCAATTCCCACTCATCGTCTGAGGAAAAATGCTTCTCTATAGAATCTTTGATTTCCTGCGGTTGTTTGGTTGCAAAGCTTTCAGCTGCATAGCACAATGATTTATAAAGTAAGGTGGCTTTCTCTTTTTGAGCCTCGCTTAGTCGTTCATTTCTAGAGCTCATGGCTAGACCATTTTTTTCTCTGATGGTAGGCATTCCAATAATTTCAATCGGCAAACTGAGCTTTTTACACAAGAGCCGAATAATAGCCAGCTGTTGATAGTCTTTTTCACCGAAGAAAGCATACTGAGGTTTGACAATCTCAAATAAGCGATGAACCACTTGTGCCACCCCCTTGAAATGTCCAGGACGGTGTTTCCCCTCCAACACGGAGTCAACAGGGTAAAACTCGTGATCGTATACTTCCATCACCAAATCCTCAGGGTATATCTGATCTTTCTGAGGGGTATAAATTATGTCACACCCTGTTTTTTCGAGCATTGCTACATCCCTTTCCAGGTGTGTAGGATAAAGTTCAAAATCTTCTTTGTTATTGAATTGCGTTGGATTCACAAATATGCTGACCACAGTAAATAACCCTCGCTTCGCGCTTTCCTCCACTAGCGACATATGGCCCTCGTGTAGCGCGCCCATAGTCGGCACAAAACCTACCCTTTTATCAATCAATACGTCTTGTAATTGATTGTTTTTTTTAATTACCTGCACCATGCAAAAATGGTTATCGCTATTGACTTCAAGCCTTATATTGGTTAAATTCGCATTCCTTTTAGCGAAAAGGAATTCTTTACGATTAATCAACCCATTCTATGAGTAATTACGACCGCATTCTATTCGTTTCTCACGAAATCAACCCATATCTTCCTGAAAACTATATGTCCTACATGGGCCGCCAGCTTCCTCAAGAGGCGCAAGATTTTGGCAAGGAAATTCGGCTTTTCATGCCGAGGTTTGGTAAGGTTAACGAAAGAAGGCATCAATTGCATGAAGTAATTCGCTTATCGGGAATGAACCTAATTGTGGATGACACAGATCA
>JALRDM010000315.1 GCA_023262195.1 Salibacteraceae bacterium
GCTATTTATCATGGTGTTTGCTGTATATAAAGGCATAGAGGTTTATTGGCCCAGTATTCCTATTGTGCATATGTACTTGGAGGACTTTTTAGCACTACCGATCATCTTAAAATCAGCACAGCTTGTCATACAAATTTTTGCATCAAATCACCGTCACTTTGAAATTGGCTTGCCCGATATTGCCTTCATCACGGTGCTGGTAGCCGTTTACTTCGAACTTATTCTACCAAGATACGACCCTAGGTTTACGGCAGACCTAATTGATGTGCTCATTTACGGTTCAGGAGCATGGGTATATTGGCGATATATGAATGGTCAGCGAACTGACTCGGCCAGTTTTTGAACTATTTGACTCACTGCAGGACACACTTGAGCATTTTTCTTTGTTAATGTCAAAAGAGCCTTTTGTCCTTTTTCATCCGTATGCGGAAATCTCCGGCAAGCAGCAGGTCGGTATTCATAAATATTACATCGATTATCCTCTGCAAGAAACGGGCATGGAAGCGATTGTAAGACCATATCACCATCCTCATCACGCCTTAGGAATTGATCTGTAAACATACGTTCAGAGAGTTTCAACTTTGCCGAAATCCTTTTGATATCTGAAGGCGTAAAAAGTGGGCCAACCGTCTTGCAACAATTCGCACAATTGAGGCAATCAATCTCTTCAAACACCTGATCGTGAGCTTCGTGAACTGCCTTGTCGAAACCTTTACTCTTCGATTTCGTATTCAGAGTCTTATTCAGCGATTTTTGATTGCTGTTGTAGAGATCAATTAACCTTCTATAATCCGAAATCAAAGTTTTTTCAATAGTTTTCGTTCCAAACCATGATTATATGGATAAAATTTAAATTTTTGCTGTCGCTCGGATGAACGAACCTATAAACAAACATGCGTTTGACCTAATCCACGAGTCAGGAAGGAGTATTGATACAAATCAATTCTTATTTGCTTGTCGGGGAAATTTCAACAGCTCAATAACAGATAACATTCTGTTTTTGACAGAGGAAAATCTGCATGCGCTTGATTCTCCAAAAATTGCAAAGAAGGTCTACTATCTTATGGTGGAGGGTTTGCAAAACATCACCCGACATCAGAAATACAATAGAGATGGCAGTGCTTATGAAGGTGGTTTATTCATTATTAATAGGCATGTGGAAGCATATTCCGTGACCTACGGTAACTGGGTGGCTGCGGATGTTAAGAAGCTTCTGGAAGAACGTCTATCTACGATCAGCAATAAAGAGCAGGCAGAGCTAAAAGAATACTATTTGGAGATCCTTAATAACTCTGGTTTCTCAACCAAAGGTGGCGCTGGCTTAGGTCTTGTGGATATGGCAAGAAAATCCAGTGGTAAACTGCATTACAAATTTGTTCCTGTAGATGACGGCTACTTCTATTATCTCAATCTTTCTATAGCGATAGATAAGAATAACTATGATGATGCAAGCTCAGGAGAAAAGTATCTAGAGAAGGCTATAGACATTCATGATAACATGATTGACATTGATGCGCAAATACTCTTTAAGGGTTTGCTCAATGAAGAAAATGTAAACCACTTGTCGAATCAAATTGATACTACCGTAAGTGATGATCCGGAGAGTGATGGATTGGGCATCGTAATGACTGAGCTATTGAGAAATGTTGCCAAACATGCCTGCAACAGATTCAATCAACCAGGAAAACCCGGAGTATTTATGTTGCAGTGCATCCCTACTGGATATTGCATGCAATCGGGTAACTACATCCACATGGATAATAAAGATTCCATAGAACGCGTTGTGAATCGAATTAACATCATGACTACTGAAGAGATCAATAACCTCTTAAGTAAAACTGGTGAGGAGCATGTACAAGGAAAAGGAATGAAGGGAACCGGGCTGATGCAGCTGAAAAGATTAAGTGGCAAACAAATCGAGCATAAAATCTTTGCCTCCGAAACCCAACCCCCATTTTTCATCCTACAAATTCAATTGGCAAAATAGAGCGCTGCATTGCGATCATTGAGTAAATTCGCGCTTTAATGATCTTTAGCTCACCATCCTTTCTTTGGGCACTTGGGCTACTCGGAATTCCGATCATTATACACCTATTCCAATTCAGGAGGTATCGTCAAATTAAGTTCTCGGACATTTCTTTACTGAAGCAGGTCCAAACTCAATCACACACACAAAATCAACTGAAGCATTTACTCATTCTGTTGATGCGCGTGCTCACGTTGGCTTTGGTTGTACTTGCCTTTGCAGAACCAATCATACCAGCTTCTATGTCAAGCGACATAGATGATTCGCCTGTGATTGCCCTTTTGATCGACAACACATTGAGTATGCAAAATGAAGTGGAAAATTCTAACCTACTAAAGCAAGCTCAGCAAGACGCCTATCAGATCATTGAATCATACGGTAATGAGACCAAGTTTCAATTGCTGACACATGATCTGGCTCCAGAGTCGAGAAGGGTTTTTGATGCACAGGGCATCATTAAGGCCATAGATCAAGTTGAGTTCACAACAAAAACGCTCACACCAAGTGAACTTTGGAAGCATCACCAGTCTCAAAAGATTGAGCATGACTACACAAAGTCAATTTTATATTACCTAAGCGATTTCAATTTCCTAACAGATTCTTTAGAGACGGTGGCCGATTCAAATACAGCAATTCGTCTAGTGCAATATCGTGGTGACTTCAATAAAAACATTTCGATTGACAGCGCTTGGGTTTCTGAGCCCTTGATTCAGGTTGGCGTGCCTTTCAAGCTTAACCTTACCATCAGTAACCACGGACAAACATTGGTTCAAGATCAAATCATCGAAACATCAACACCGAACCAAATGCTTGGTAGCATTAATTTGAATCTTGAAGCCAATAGCAGTATTGATACACACTTAATATTGACGTTTCCAGAACCTCGGCCATACTTGGTGACCATCAGCACAGATGATGTTCCGATTTCTTTTGACAATGAATACTATGTTGCTATAAAGCCAAAGAAAGACATTAGAGTTGCAGAAATCCGGGGCACATCCACCAA
>JALRDM010000317.1 GCA_023262195.1 Salibacteraceae bacterium
TTAATGTTGCAACATCGGATTTAGTGGCCAATGGATGATTCACTTCTGGAATAGGGTCTTGCCAGATCAAATCTTCTTTTGGTGCTTCGGGACCTATATAGGTTGAATTTGGACCCATATCTCGATGCGTTAACTTAAACCAAGCTCGAGCAAATGCCTCATCAAACAGTTCTGGGTTTTCGTAAAATTTTCTAGAGATTTTACCATACTCCGGATCAAAACGCATCGAGAGATCCGTAGTAAACATAATTGGTTTGTTCATTTTTGAACTATCATAAGCATCAGGGACTTGAATTTTAGCCTCTTTGGGAGTCCACTGATGTGCTCCAGCTGGGCTTTTGGTTAATTCCCATTCGTGTTCAAATAAACTGTAAAAATACATTGCACTCCAGCGGGTTGGTGTTGAAGTCCACGCTCCTTCCAATCCTGAAGTAATCGCATCTGCTCCTTTACCTGATTTGTAAGAGCTCTTCCACCCAAAACCTTGTTCCTCAATCGCTGCTGCTTCTGGTTCTGGACCAACATTAGAAGCAGGACCAGCTCCATGGGCTTTTCCTAAGGTGTGTCCACCTGCAATAAGTGCCACGGTTTCTTCGTCATTCATTCCCATTCTACCAAAAGTTTCACGAATGTCTTTAGCCGCTAAAAGGGGATCAGGATTTCCGTTAGGACCTTCTGGATTTACATAAATTAAACCCATTTGTACCGCCGCTAATGGCATTTCAAGTTCACGATCTCCGGAATAGCGTTTGTCGTCCAGCCATTTTTTTTCTGGACCCCAATACACGTCTAACTCTGGTTCGTAAACATCTTCCCTTCCTCCAGAAAAACCAAATGTTTTGAAGCCCATATCTTCAAGAGCTACATTTCCTGCTAAGACCATTAAATCTGCCCATGAAACCTTATTTCCGTATTTCTTTTTAATCGGCCACATCAATCTTCTCGCTTTATCTAAATTGGCATTATCAGGCCAACTATTAATCGGTGCAAATCGTTGTTGTCCAGAACGGGATCCTCCTCGTCCATCAGCTGTACGATAAGTTCCAGCGCTGTGCCATGCCATTCGAATAAATAGACCTCCGTAATGACCCCAATCTGCAGGCCACCAATCCTGAGAATCGGTCAGTACCGTTTGAATATCTTTTTTTAAGGCGTCATAATCAACACTGTTGAACGCCTCCACATAGTTAAATGTGGATTCCATCGGATTGGACAATGAAGAATTTTGTCTGAGAATACTCAGATTTAATTGGTTTGGCCACCAGTCACTATTGACTGTAGCTGCTTGATTGGATTTGCTTTTCATCGTAGCTCCCGACATTCCGTCCGTAGCGTACTGATCAGCCTCTTGACAGGAAACAACTGTGATGAGCAGTAGTAATCCCATAAATTTTAAACTATTTTTCATGAGAATTCAATTTTAAATTTTCATTAAAATTATTGATCTAACAGACTCCAAATCAATTGAGTTCATTGATTCTTCTTATTTAAAAATAAGAACAACTTATAACGCAAGGCATTGGTTCAAACAACTTAAATCGAAACTTTAAAATAGGTTGTTACTCAAATTATCGTCTTTTTTAATCGTGCGAACTTAGATCACTAATTCCTAACTTTATAAGACTACTGAAAGCGTGGTCCCTTGAATGGAAGAAGTGTAACAAGGAAGTGCATTCGCTCCTTCGCAATCACTGCTAAAGGAATTGTTGTGGTTATTACATCTAAAATTAGATCCAACCAACTCCCACTGATTGCGAGCGCCTTGGTGGGGACAACTATTGGTATAGGCTTGTATGTGGTCGGAACTTGTTCTTAAAAAAAGCATGTTCAAGCCGATGCTGTAGCCATTCATCCAGCCTCCAACGGTGTTCAATGAAGAAAAATTAGTATTGGTTAAATCAATGGTATAAACTCCATTGCTTAATGTATAACCTTTGTCGGGGTTTGATGTAGTTGGCGGTGTGGTATCTGCAGTTTCTTCTTTAGAGCAGGCTTCTAAAAATGACAGTCCAAAAAATGCAAAAGCTACGGTTGGACATACTTTTTTAAGAAAATCTCTTCGTTGATTTGTGTGGGATGTATGCATCTTTAAACGATTTTATAATGTTTCTTGAAATAGAAAAAGCCTCTATGAATAGAGGCTTTTAAGTGTAGTTAGTTTTCTATTTGGATTGATCTGTAGCTAAACCATAAACTACCAAACCAAACCCAATTTTGTTAATGGCATCTCCGATATTGTATACCACATCTAAGTTTAAGTTTCCAAAAATACTATCATACCAACCTGGAGTTCCAGCCATATAGCCTAAAGGATAAATGGCCCACCCGACTAGTACGAACCAACTCAACATTTTGTGTGCTGAAAGAACCGAGCCTCCTGCTGCTGTTGCAAGCTTCTTCGATTCTCCCATCCAAATGTCATACACAATTGCAAAGTAAGCAATTCCGGATACCAATCCCCAAATTTGGGCATTTGGACGATCAACTGCTTCTCCAAAATACCCTGTCACTAACATGATTAGTGATAAAACAATCATCTTCCACATGAGTGATTTTTTAGCGCCTGCAGCCTTGAGAATTAAATAAAACTCAACGCACATAAGAGGAACTGTCAACACCCAGTCCACGTATCTGAAGAATGTTGGAGACTCGCCAAAATCAGCCCAATAGTCTCTCATGTACAGATAGTGAACGGCCGCAATAAAGGTGATTAACCCCGATACGAGTACCGATGTTCTCCATTTTTTATCAAATCCATTCATGGATAAAAAGAAAAATGCAGAAGCTGCCATCAT
>JALRDM010000322.1 GCA_023262195.1 Salibacteraceae bacterium
CTTGACTCGGAGCCCCGGGTATTAACAAAAAAGGCTCCGTTTTCGCGGGGCTTTTTTTATAACAGATTTTTCCCTTCCAAAGAGTATTCCAAATTGCCGTGCAACACCTTCATCGCGAATACCACCTTACCGTATTTCTGAAACGAAAATTTGATGGTTTCTTGTAGTGAATTCATGACACGGTCATAATCTCCAAACAGATGCGTGGCTGATGGGTTAACCTTTACAGTAATGTCTTCTGCCGTTTTAATATGGTTGATGAATTCAATGATGGATGGCTCATAATCTTCACGTAAGGGATACATAGAAATCTCTACTGTTACTTGCATAGGTTACAGTTCGTCAATTAGCGAGTCGTCAACCAATTCAGGGATGGTCACCTTGAGCCTTGGCTCGTTCTTCATAGCTCGTTTGATCGCAAAAATGGCTTCGTCATTTCGAGCCCAACTTCTTCTAGCTATTCCATTGTTCACATCCCAATGCAACATCATTTTGAGTCTCCGATCAGCCTCAGGACTACCATCCAGCAACATACCAAAACCTCCATTGATAACCTCACCCCAGCCTACTCCACCACCGTTGTGAAGACTAATCCAAGTGGCGCCTCTAAAGGCATCACCAACAAAATTTTGAACGGCCATATCAGCAGTGAATTGAGACCCATCGTAGATGTTGCTGGTCTCTCTGTATGGCGAATCTGTTCCCGACACATCATGATGATCGCGACCGAGTATTACAGGGCCGATTTCCCCAGATGCGATGGCTTTATTGAACGCGGCAGCAATTTTCATTCTGCCCTCAGCATCCGCATATAATATTCTTGCCTGTGAACCCACCACCATTTTGTTCTTTCCCGCTTCTTTTATCCATTGAATATTGTCAGCCATCTGCTGCTGAATCTCCGTGGGAGACTCCTTTCTAATTTCATCCAACACCTCGCGGGCAATCTGGTCCGTAGCATCCAAATCTGCTGGATCACCCGATGCGCAAACCCAACGAAACGGTCCAAAACCATAATCAAAGCACATTGGGCCTAAGATATCTTGTACATAAGATGGATACCGGAAGTCTATTCCATTTTCGGCCATGATATCCGCCCCTGCCCTACTCGCCTCAAGCAGAAATGCGTTACCATAATCAAAAAAGTACATGCCGTTTTCGGTAAGCCTATTAATGGCTGTAGCATGCCTTCTCAATGATTCTTGAACTTGCGCTTTAAAGGCATCGGGATCATTCGCCATCATTTCATTGGCCTCTTTAAAACTCAACCCTACAGGATAATAGCCTCCAGCCCAAGGGTTGTGTAGAGATGTTTGATCAGAGCCAAGGTCAACCTTTACGCCACGTTCAACGAGTGTTTCCCAAAGTGTGACAATGTTTCCCAAATATGCGATGGAATGCGGTTCTTTTCTTTCCATCCACTCTACCGCTGTATCTACCGCCTCATTCACATCTTCAATCACCTCATCAACCCATCCTTGTTCGTGTCTTTTATATGCCGCAGCCGGATTGACTTCTGCAGTGATGCTTACAACTCCCGCGATATTCCCTGCCTTGGGCTGAGCTCCACTCATTCCACCAAGACCCGCAGTTACAAAAAGTCTTCCATCAGTTCCTCCTCCTACCTTACGGCAGGCGTTCAACACCGTAATGGTAGTTCCGTGTACAATTCCCTGTGGACCAATGTACATATAGCTTCCGGCCGTCATTTGACCATATTGTGTCACCCCTAAAGCATTGAACTTTTCCCAATCATCGGGCCTACTGTAGTTGGGAATCATCATACCATTGGTAACCACAACTCGTGGTGCTTCCTTGTGTGATGGAAATAAACCCATTGGGTGACCACTGTACATAACGAGCGTTTGCTCATCCGTCATTTCGCTCAAATACTTCATGGTTAAAAGGTATTGAGCCCAGTTTTGGAATACGGCACCATTTCCACCGTAGGTAATTAGTTCGTGCGGGTGCTGAGCCACTGCAGGATCCAAATTATTCTGGATCATCAATTGAATCGCCTTGGCTTGTTGGGAACTACCTGGATATGCATCAATCGTGCGGGCATGCATTGGGTAAGATGGTCGGAATCGATACATATAGATTCTACCATATTGATCCAATTCAGCTTTAAACTCATTTATCAGTTCCGCATGCCAAGCTTTCGGAAAGTACCTCAACGCATTGCGAAGCGCCAACTTTTTCTCCTCATCAGACAGAATTTCTTTACGCTTTGGAGCATGACTCACTGATTCATCCAATTGCACCACAGCCGGCAACTGGTCTGGAATTCCTTTAGAAATTTCTGATTTGAAGTTGTTTTCTGACATAGCACGATTTTAACTGAAGGCCAAAGATGTTGAATTGATCACATATGATCTTTGAGTGAACGGGCCACTATTTTTTCTTGTTGATACTGCCCGTCTTTTTATTGTACCCATATGGACAATGTCTGCAGCCACTCTTGCAGCAGTATCCACGCTTTAAGTGATACTTCTCTGTAAAGACAATATAGCCATCGGGACTTTCATAAAAGTCCTCTGGCTCTAGTCTCGATTTATTATCCAAACTGCTCAATCCGTCAAACATAGGATATTCACTGCTTTTTGAGTTCTATCAGGAAACCAATGAGAACAGGTTTAGTTCGCAGGATATCTATTTAATTTGAATCCATGTTTGAAGATTGGAAAGAGCTGAATGAGTCGAGGATAGATTTAATCGATTTTCCTCTACCCATGGAAATTAAACTCAGCGTAAAACGAGATGATTTAATACATCCCAAAGTCAGTGGGAATAAACTTTACAAACTCAAGAAAAATCTGGAAAAAGCACAGGATGACGGCATAGATCGCATTGTAACTTTTGGAGGAGCGTTTTCTAATCATATTGCCGCCACCGCTGCTGCATGCAAGTATGCTGGACTTAAAAGTGTAGGTATCATACGTGGTGAAATTCCGGAAGAGCTCAGTCCAACCTTAGCCGAGGCTCAAGCCAATGGTATGTTTCTGAAATTCATTTCGAGAAGCGACTATAAAAAGAAGAACACCCCGGAATATCTCGAATACATCGCCAAGTTATTCCCAGAATCTTATATAATTCCTGAGGGTGGCGCGAACCTGCTTGGAATTGAAGGATCCAAAGCAATACTCGAAGGCTGCGAAGACTATGACTATGTAGTATGCGCTATGGGCACCGGAACGACCTTCGCGGGATTGGTTCATGCGCGTCACCTAGGTCAGAAAATTATCGGAGTGCCTGTGCATAAGCATGATAACTTGAAGGACGATATCATCGAAATAGACTCAAGCTTCGCTAAGCTGATGCCATCATCGTATGAAATTCTACCCGACTATCACTTCGGTGGATATGCCAAATGGACCGAGGAGTTGATCACATTTATGCGATCATTTCACAAAAAGACCGGACTCGTGCTCGACCCTATATATACCGGAAAAGCAATGTTTGCATTGCTCGATCTGCTGCGCAATGGGTATTACGCAAAAGGTTCACATATCCTTTTTATTCATACTGGCGGCATCCAAGGTATCGAAGGTTTTGAAAAGCGTTTCAGTTTTAGAATCTACGATTAAGCGCTTTGCCAAACGGTGCCTGCGGGAATAGTAAATTCGTAGCATGTCAATAAAGGTAAAATCTGTAACCAAGGTCTATGGCGAACAACGTGCCCTTGACGATGTAAGTTTTGATATCGAGCCTGGCAATATCATTGGTTTTCT
>JALRDM010000344.1 GCA_023262195.1 Salibacteraceae bacterium
AGGTAACCTACACGCTCCACTGATGGCTATATTCCTTATCGCGGAAATCACTGGTGGTTATGAGCTTTTTGTGCCGCTTATGATTACCTCATCGATAGCTTTTGTAACGGTGAAGCAGTTTATACCACACAGTGTTTATACGGCACAGTTGGCCAGACGTGGGCAGCTTATAACACATGATAAAGACCAAGCAGTCCTAACCCTTATGAAACTACATAGGGAAATAGAGACTGACTTTTTATCTGTTGACCCCTATGATAAATTGGGTGATTTGGTTAAAGTCATTTCAAAATCTAAGCGCAACTTATTTCCTGTTGTTTCTGAGGATGGACGCTTTATTGGAATTGTAAACCTAAACGAGGTCAGGCATATCATATTCAATCAAGAATTATACGATTCTACCTATGTTCATGATCTTATGAATGACGCTCCGGACTTTATAGGCGAAAATGAGAACATGGAAGCAGTCATGAACAAATTTGAACAAAGTGGTGCTTGGAATCTTCCCGTGCTCAATAGCCAAGGCCATTATGTAGGATTTGTTTCTAAATCAAAGCTTTTTAGTGCCTACCGTAACCTGCTCAAGGACTTTTACGAAACTTAGTTGATCAACACAATGCGTTGAGTCTTTACTCGTTCATCTTTTTTAGAATGGATGATGATGATTCCTCTATATTCATTATATCTAAAGTTGAGACTATTACACCCGTAACATTCTCTTAGAAGCCTTCCATCGGGAGTAAAGATTTTTACTTCATTGGGTAGCTCCTGTCCTGTCCAAATAAGATTTCCTCGGCTGGGATTTGGATACCACTGGCCGAAGGATTTTTCATCGTAAGTAAAGTATTCAATAAAGGTGGATGTGTCGTTGGTGTCTTTCATCCTTAAATCAAATACATAAGAGGTATCACAACCATTATTATCGACAATGGTTACCGTATAAATCCCAGTATCTACGCTATTTTGGAAACCGATTGGGAACGAAGTGGTATCATCATTCCATCGAAACTTGTATGGTTTACTACCGCCTTCCGCAGTAACTACTAATCGCCATCTGGCTGGAGTCAAGATAATGCGTATCGATGATGTATCCACCAATAGCTCGTCCGGTTGGGTAACGGTAAGTGATAAATTCTTGAAGCAGCCTCTAACATCTGATACCGTAACCGAATACGTACCTGCAGTAATCTCATTATTCATACTAGTGAATACACCATTACTCCAAACATAAGTGTATGGTAGAGTTCCCCCATCGGCCATAACAAGAGCATATGCGTTGTTTTCACCATAGCACAGAATATCGCTGTGTTCCTCTACTATATGCAATGAGTCAGGTTGTGTGAGCTCTTTTGTATCAAAATTTTTACAGCCAAACTCATCCTCGATAGTGACAGCATAATCCCCAGGTCCCAAATCGGTAATTTCTGCAAAAGGTGAACCGTTGCTCCATTTATAAGTATAGTCGAATTGGATATTTGATGGAATTGCTTCCAAAGAGCCATCCTCTACACCATAGCAGGAAGGTCTTATCACCTGCACTTGGAAATCGGGAATTGGCTTGGCAATCACCGCGACACTATCTGCATTAGCGGTGTTGCCAAATTGGTTAGTAGAGGTCAATCCGAACACTCCCCCCGGACTAGCCACAGTAATTGTGTCTGTTGTCGCCCCAGTTGACCAAACAACAGAATGCGATGGATCTGGGTTTACTAACCTCACAGAGTCGTTACCACAAATATATGGGCCATCGGGAAGTAATATCTTTGATATTGGGAATGGCGATCCACCTTCTTTTAGCCGAATATGTTGACCACATTCAAGGTTGTAGAATGTTGTATCATCACCATTGGGCCATCTTATTAGAAGACTATCGACACCACACGTATCCCCAAGACCGATGGTAATGTGCTGAGAGTTCTGACCTATAAAACTTTCACTACTAAACCTCCAATGATCACGCCTAATACCCCCAACATACGAGGAAATTAGAGAGCCCACTGCGTTTCTATTGTTAGTTGATCCTTCTAAAAATATTTTAATCCATTTATTGTCGGTAATGGTCGTGTTTTCAAAGAATCTTGGATGACCAGGTATAGTGCGGAACACCAATATATCACTGAGCCCATCAGCATTAAAATCCCCCAGAGCAGTAGAATATGATGGTTGTGATTCTAGATTCATATCTAGTTGATTCGTAGAATCTACAAGACTATCACCAATGTTCTCAAAAAATTTATCATAGGAGAATGGAGGCTCAAACCAAGTATTACCATTGGCCATATACAGATCCTCGTCTCGATCAAGATCTGCGTCAAAAAATTCACCTCCCCAAGTAGTCCTGAATGAGTCGAGCTGCAAATATTCCGCCATATCTGTATGGCTTAACAGAGAGTCACTAACGAAGAACTTATTGTCATAATTGGTGTTCGCAATAAACAGATCTAAGTGACCATCATAATTAAAATCGGTTGGTACCACCCCCATACCATCCATAATTGCTACGAACTCAGATGTTCCATATGGCAAGGCGGAGAAGGTAGAGTCGCCATTATTTATAAAAAGCTCATTTGTGTCACAAAGGTCATTAGATAAGTAGATGTCAGGTAACGTATCTTGGTTGAAATCAAACATGATCGTTTGAAAAGAGTTTTTAAATCCATTATCCACACCAGCTGCCACCGCCATTTCAGTAAACACTCCAGCGTCATTTAAAAAGAAAAGGTTTGGCTCGCAATCCGAATAATTGGACACATAAACATCCAAGAAACCATTGTTATCCATGTCGGCAACCGTTATCCCATAATATTCACTGCTATCAGCAAGTATGGACGATAATGCTGTAACGTTGGTGAAAAGATAATTTGAATCATGCCTAAACAATTGGACATTAGAATCAGCATAGGCAATAAGCATGTCATTGTCGCCATCATTATCATAGTCAAACCATTGAATGGCTTTTGCTAAGCCAATAATTGGAATATTCGTCTCCTTATTTCTGAAAAATCCTCCTTGATTCTCATCCACGGATAGAAAAGAATTCTTGGGAGGAACCATGGTGATATCATCAAACCCATCTTCATTTACATCAAAAAAGCTTAAGCCAGAACCATACGTAAATTTAGAGCCATTATCGCCATGAAAGGTAACAAGCGTATCAAACACATTGTCAAAAGTAATCTGGCCCCCACTTATATAGCATGACACTAAAAGCACTATGGTTAAAGTGAGTCTTTTTATGAGTGTCAATTCTGATTTCACCTTCTCCAAAATTTTGACTTTAATCTGTCTCGATTAAAATTTGTATAAAAAAAAGGAGCCCCTCAATACAGAGGCGCTCCTTTTCATATTTAATGATCTATTCTTACTTCGTTACACTAAGTTGATGTCTGATGACAGCATCATTATTGTAAATATTCAAGAAATAGACTCCAGCATTCAAATCAGAGATGTCAATTGTATTCACACCTGATTTCAAGGTAGAAACAGACTTTACAAAGCTCCCCTTCACATCCATGAT
>JALRDM010000259.1 GCA_023262195.1 Salibacteraceae bacterium
AAAGATTTTCCTGCAAAGTGGTAGCAAGACTCTGGCCAGTAAAATCCACCTGAATTGGGAATCTACGATGCATTCGATCTACTAAGCAAGCCGTAATTAGGTGATGGGTATTTGCTGAAGCCAGCATACCAGCTGCTTTCATCATGCTTTTGCCACTATTTACGATATCATCAAAAAGGATCACAGTCTTGCCCGCACAATCAATATGATTGCAGTCGCCCTGTACGTCAAGCTCTTGTGTTTTCACGGAGATGTCGGTGATGTTAGATAACTCCGTTGCAACATTCTTTGCAACCCAAATTCCCCTCGGCTTCATACCCACAAGTATGATTTCATTTTCTTCCTCTAGAGCCTCCACAATTTGGTATGCAATTCGGGTGAGAATGCGTTCAATTTGTATGCTTGATAATACGATCGTTTTCATCTTATTGACGAAAGTATGAAAGGTGTTTGACCTAGGCCGAATGCCAATCAATGAGATTTGTGAACGGCTCAATACATCAGGTTTGGGAATACTAATTTGTACTTTTAACCGCGAATGAAATCTTGGGTTAAATGTTCGTGGTTGTTTCTTTTGAGCCTCTTCATTGGCACGGTCATCAATGCACAGGTATTCATAGAAGGTGCGGTAAATCATGATGGCAAATCCATTTCAGACGTTACCATTCAAGTGGTTGAGAATAATAAGGTCAAACGCACCTTAATGGCCAATAGGCGGGGTCAGTTTGAAATTGACCTACCTTTCGATCACGTGTACGTGTTGACTTTTCGTAAGGCATACATGGCTCCTGTATCTATTGACGTAGATACCAGACTTAATAAAGATTCAAAAACAGAGGAGATTGTGGTGCCGCTTAACATGGAGTTAGTTTATCGATACCAGCAAATTGAGCATCTATTGGTAAAGGAGAGTATTGGCCTGATCAGTCAACAAGGGGAGGGTGAGTTCACATTTGGATTCGATCCGCAAGAGTATGTGATTGAGAGAGTTAAACGTTATAACCGCGAATCTTCGCAATTGGAAAAAGATGGCGCTGAAGCCATTGATCAAGCGCCAGACCCACCAAAGGTCACACCAAATGACCGGCCCAAGAAATTGGACGTAAGGCTTCCCGAAAGTTCAGATAATGAAAATGTAGAAAGTGATGATGAGGCTATGGAAGCGCGCATTGAGCGATCTACCTCAAACAATGAAATGATTGCCACATCAAAAGAAATTGAATCGAGCAACTTAAAAAAGTTGAATAAAACTGCCAATGAATCGATACAATCAACCGCTACCAATGCAGATGACTTTATTTACAACAGAAAGCGATCCATTTCAAAGCATAAAGGGCAGGAGGATTTAAGCCGTGATATGCAAACGGACGCCTTGATACAAAAATATGATGCAATTGAAGCGGAGTTGGCTGAAAATGCCCGGTCTCAGAGAACGGTGAGCCAAGGATATCGACCGATAGAGCGGACTGATGACCCTGGTTGGTTTATTAGCGAACAGTCTTTTATAAAACACGTAGATGGAGCAAAGGATACGTACCTAAAAACCACTTATCATCTCCTTCTAATGGACATTACCTACTACTATAAAAATTCCAATGAAATTTCAGAAAAAGAGTACAAGCTGGCTGCTGGTGCAGCGATGCACTAGCGTCCTTTTACTGGTTTTTGTTCTGGTGACCGAGACATCAGCCCAGCTGTATAGCTTCAAAAACTTTGGCTTGGATCGAGGCGTATTTCCTTCTCGAATTGAGTGCATTGCTCAAAATTCAAGTGGTGAATTATGTGTAGGCACGTTGGCTGGTTTGGTAATATACAATGGAGACGAGTTTGTTAATCTTAACGAAGACAATGGCCTAGCTGAAAATGCCGTATCTACGCTCTACGCTCATGAGGATACGCTTTGGGTTGGTCACTGGGCAGGAAATGTTACGGCACTGAATACCAAAACCAAGGCTACAGAAGTATTTCGGCTTGGGCAGCAAATGAAATACAGCTCTGTGGTTTCCATTTATAAGCAACCAAATGGAGATTTATGGCTTGTGAATAAAACTGGGGAGCTATTTCGAAAAAATGGCTCCGCAATAATTCAAATGACTGTTCCTGAGCTCAGACCCAATGAAAAGGTCCTAGATTTAATCGCAGCGCATCAGGGGCTTTACTTGCTAACCAATTTAAGGCTAATTCATATTCAATTCGAAGAAGGCGCCATTTCTTGGGAACAAGTATATGGAACAAAGCGTGAGATAATTTCTGCCAAAAGCTTAAAACCAAACCAGTGGTTGATTGCACATGCAGATGAGGTACTCATCTGTGATGTAAAAAACAATACGCAAGAAGTAGTTGTGAACGTAAAGAATGGGAAGGTGACAGCTCTTGCTCAAGATCTTGAAGAGTACATTTGGATAGGAACAGACAATAAGGGCGTTATAAAGTATCATCCTTTGAGCAGGGATACACAGCGTTTGACTCGAGACAATGGTTTGAGCTATAATGAGGTGAGACTGCTTTTTTCTGATCGAGAAGGACAGGTTTGGATTGCGACTGGTGCAGGTCTTGATCAGTATCTAGGTAGGGCATTTCAACTGACCAATGTAAGAGCTGGAATTCCGAACAGTCTTGTGTGGGATTTTATTCAAGAGGCTGATCAGACTATGTTAGCAACAGCTGGTGGGCTGTTTCGCGTGGGGTTGGCTAACGGTAAGGTCTCTAATGATCAAAAGATCGATATCGGAGGTCAAGAACCTTTTCAAATCCGAAAATCAAATGATTACACCTATGTGGTCACCGCTGAAGGAGGCCTCTGGTATGGGTTGCAGGGTGACAACTCCTATGAAAGAATAGCATTAGAAGAATTTGCTACAAGCGTTGAGATGGTCGAAAATCAGGTATGGGTTGGGACGCGAGATGGAATAATAACCTTGCGAGACAACGATGTATATGAACGATACAACTCTGATGCGGGTATCGGTGGCGATTACATCAATGGTATTTATCACAATGAATTGACAAAAGAAACTTGGATTAGTGCTTTGGGTTCACCACTGACACGATATGCATCGGGTGGTTTTCAGCAATACGATGAACTCAATGGAATTGCCTCAAAAGTTATTCAGGACATTGATTTTGATAGCAAAGGAAATCCTTGGATAGCCACATACGATCGAGGTGTGTTTTATCTTGAAGGAGACTCGATTCGCAACTTAAATCAAAAAGCAGAATTTACCCCAATAACCACATTTGCGATATCTATAGACTCTGCTGACAATGTGTGGATTGGTCACAATGCTGGTATAGATTGCTTTGAAATTGAAAAGGGAAAGCTAAAACGTTATGGTGTAGAGAAGGGCTTTCTGGGTGTTGAGGTCAATTCGAGTGCCTTGCGCTTTGGTAAAAATGGCAATCTATTGGCTGGCACCCTCATGGGGCTTTTGAAGTTTGATCCGCAATTGGTCAGGACGAATATAAGTGAGCCGGTAGTTGAGATTAGTAAGGCTACAATGGGCGGTATTGTTTTGTCTCCAGGTATGGATAATGAGGTCAATGCCAGCATTAGTCAAAACACCCTAAATCTTCAGTTTTCTGCAGTGTCGCTTACTGACCCAACCAATACCATTGTTCGTTACCGACTGATTGGAGCACAGGATTCGTGGCGTTCTCAACAATCGCAAAAAGAGATTGAATATATGTCTCTTCCTCCGGGTGACTTTAAATTTGAGTTGGTTGCCTGCAACAGCGATGGAGTATGCACAGAAAACCCTACTACGATTTCGTTCTCCATTATTGCCCCCTTTTACCGAACCTGGTGGTTCTACACTATAATATTCTTCCTCTTCTTAGTTTTTCTGTATCTGATGGATAGATTCAGACTGTTATCGATTTTGGATGAGCGCAACGCTTTGCAAGTGAAGATTGCCGACTTAACAGATTCAGTGATGGAAATGGAGGGCAGGCTTACCGAATACACCTCAGAAAAGAAGTCTTTAATCACAACCATCAATGCGATTGGAACCCAAGCTTGGAAATTGAGTGATCCATTTCCCGAGCATTGGATATCAACCATCGGCACGCGAAATTCGAATCACGGATTCGGCCAAATGATTGATAAATATAG
>JALRDM010000138.1 GCA_023262195.1 Salibacteraceae bacterium
CTACATTTGAAAGCACCAATCAGCCTATAAGACTCATCTTTACTATAGTATTTGCAATTTTGTTTGCTTATGGATCCGCTCAAACAAACAGCGCCAATACTACTTCAGCCGACTCAAGCTTAGACGCTGGTCAAAGCACCAACACACAACTGCTTAAATCAGCTGACTAAGCAGCCATTCCAGTATTCCATGCATTGCTTCATAGGAATAGCAAGGTAATTCCATTAAGCATCTACCACGAAACTGACTGAATTTTTTACAGTGTGCCCGTTTACATCTCAACTCAAGGGATAGAACAGCTTCCATTATCCATCACAAAAGAAGAACTTGAGGCGCTCGAATTTTCTAAAGCCAAAATTCGATCTATAGGTGAGTTTGCCCATGGCTTGATTCCTGACAAAAATCAGCTCATAACCTTCCCCAATAAAATCAATTTTGCAACTTACAGTCAAAGCTGAATTGATATGGATACAAGTAAAGAGCACCTCTTTGAACGCCTCAAAGACAAATTTGAAGCGATTGGTCAAGATCCTTTGATCCATTTAGATGGCCTTGTTCATGCCAAACCAATAACTTACTGGGACTACATTCAAACCGATGCCTTGCTCAGTTTGCAAACCATGCGAACTACACTCAAAGACGAAATGGTTTTCATCATGTACCACCAAATCAATGAGTTGCTTTTTAAAATGATCTTATGGGAAATCGAGCAAGTGGCTACAAACGATAATCTGACTACCAGCTTTTTTGCTGAACGACTTGGTCGTATTAGTCGCTACTTTGATATGCTCAGTTCATCATTCACCATCATGGGTGATGGCATGGAAGTGGAGCAATACATGAAGTTTCGCAATACGCTTACACCAGCCAGTGGATTTCAAAGTGCGCAGTATCGAAAGATTGAATTCGCTTCGACCGAATTAATCAACCTCATCGATATTCGATTCAGAGCGACCATAGATCGCAATACTCCTTTTCAGCATGCATTCGACCATTTATATTGGCAAGCCGCAGGTAAGGATCACAAAACCGGTAAAAAGACAGCGCTGCTCAAGTTCTTCGAAGAACGCTACATGGATGACTTCATCACATTCATGGAGACCTACAACACCTTGAACCTTTGGACGAAGTACCAGTCGTTACCTAAAGCTGATCAAGAAAACGTGGAGCTTAAAAATGCCATGCGTCACTATGACCACACGGTAAATATCCGATGGGTAATGGCGCACTATGATGCTGCAGGCAAATACTTAAACAGTGGCAAGAAAAAGGTAGAAGCTACGGGTGGCAGTGAGTGGCAGAAGTATATGCATCCTAAATATCAAAAACGCATTTTCTTTCCAGGACTTTGGACCAAGGAAGAGCTAGATAACTGGGGAATCGATAATTTGGAATCGTGCAAGATTCTGTAAACGATATCACCTCGCTTGACGATATAAAGCTGTTCGTTGATGCCTTTTATACCCAAGTACAGCAAGACCAGTTGATCGGCCCTATTTTCAATTCAGTCATTCAAGATCGATGGCCTGTGCACCTAGAAAAGATGTATGGCTTTTGGCAAACCGTCTTGCTCAACGAACGTGCATATTCAGGCAGCCCATTTCCTCCACACGCCAAACTGCCCATTGAAAAACAGCATTTTGACCGTTGGCTTAAGTTGTTTAACTCCACCATAGACATAAATTTCAAAGGAGACAAAGCGGATGAAGCTAAGTGGAGAGCCGCTAAAATGGCGGAGATGTTTCGATATAAAATCGACTATCTAAACAAGCAGAATCCAAACGGATAGATTCGTAAGCCACTCTCTTGAAAAATAAGGTCGTTTATAAAACCGATCCCACCAGCCAAGCGTTTTCGACTGCTTAAAACACTAAATTGATTGAACATTTGTTCTAAACCAGATATAAATGCTCTGAAATCTAAAATTTCATGTTTAGATAATCCTAGAATTCAAAGCACATTTATATGTTTGGCGACCGAAAAACAAAATCGACTATTTAAAAGCATACAAGCAACACTAAATCGTGACTATGAAACGAAATATTTTATCCCTAACCATGACGCTAGCAATCTTATTTGCAGGTCTTGGAACTTCTTTCGCTCAAGATGATATGGAGCAAACGACAGAAGAAACCACCATGGACAGCTCAATGGCCGAAGAAGCGCCTGCTGAGCCTGTTGCTAAGCCAGAGCCTGTTGAGGAGATGGCAGATGAAAGTGCAGAAGTTGAGCCAGAGGAAGAAGCTTCACTTCACCAAACCATAAAGCAGAAGTTCATTGAAGGCGGTCCTGAATTCATGTCATTCGTACTCATTTGTTTGATTCTTGGTCTTGCTTTGAGTATTGAGAGAATCTTATACTTAAACGATGCTTCTACTAACAATGCTAAATTGGTAGATGAAGTTGAAAGTGCTCTTCAAAATGGTGGTGTTGAAGCTGCAATGGAAGTTTGCAGAAACACTAGAGGCCCAGTAGCCAGCATATTCTATCAAGGTTTGTCAAGAGCTGACCAAGGAGTTGATATGGTTGAGAAGTCTGTCGTTTCATATGGAAGCGTTCAAATGGGTCAACTTGAAAAAGGCCTTTCATGGATTTCATTATTTATTGCACTAGCCCCGATGCTTGGTTTCTTCGGTACGGTAATCGGTATGATTGGTGCGTTTGACGCAATTGCAGCAGCGAACAATATCTCTCCAGGAATTGTGGCAGGTGGTATTGGTGTGGCACTTATTACAACGGTATCTGGTCTTCTTGTGGCTATGGTGCTCCAAGTGTTTTACAACTACCTTGTTGCAAAGGTTGACAGCATTGTAAATGAAATGGAAGATGCTTCTATTTCACTCATCGATATTATGATCAAGCACAACACAGCTAAATAATCAAGCATGTTTGAAAAAGTAAATCAAATAGGAATGGCCGTTATCATGGCCATTGGCGTAGTGCTGATGGTTATGACGATGGGTATTGAGGTTACAGATGAAGGCGAGTGTTTGAATTGCGGAATTGAAGGCACATTCATTGGTCTTTCATACGTATTGCTCGCAATTGCTGTGATAGCCGCATTAGCTGGCACAGTAATGACTGCAATTTCAAATCCAAAGAAACTCATTGGATCTGCCAAAGGCATCGGAGCAATGATCGTGATTTTCGTGATCAGTTATGTACTTGCTTCTGATGAGGTAGTGAAAAGTTATGGTGACATTACCGCTACAACCTCCAAGATGGTAGGTGCTGGTCTCTTTACCTTTTATATTTTATTGGTATTGGCCGTATTGAGCATAATATATGCTGGAATTTCAAGACTGATAAACTAATTAGACACCATGGCGCGCAGTAAAAGAGAATTACAGGAGATCAATGCAGGTTCGATGGCGGACATTGCCTTCCTACTCTTGGTTTTCTTCCTTGTTACCACCACCATGGATAGCAGTTGGGGGCTTTCTCGAAAGCTTCCTCCACCTATTTTGGAAAACCAACCTCCTCCCCCACCAATTAAAGATCGAAACGTATTCACCGTACTGGCAAATGCCAACGATCAACTCTTGGTTGAAGGAGAGCTTATGGAAATCTCTGAACTGCGAGCAGCGGCAAAAGAGTTTATCGCAAATCCACAAAAGAAGGAAGACCTGCCACAGTTTAAAGAGGTTGATGTTGAACTGTTGGGTCCTACAATGGTTTCAAAGCAGGTAATATCACTCCAAAATGACAACGGCACCTCTTACAATCTTTACATACAAGTACAGAATGAGCTTGAGGCGGCTTACAATGAATTGAGGGATGAATTGGCCATGGAAAAGTTTGGTGTAAAGTACAGTGTCCTTGAAGACATTGCTCAGCATAGCGATTTACCCAGTGAGTCAGAACCGGCTAAGGCCAAAGTAAAAGCCATAAGAAAGGTTTATCCGCAGCGTATTTCTGAAGCAGAACCAAAAGAAACAGGACAATAAATCGGAGAAAAGATGTCAAAGTTTAAAAAAGACGGAAATAAAAATACTCCAGCAGTATCTACAGCATCGCTGCCAGATATTGTATTCATGCTCCTATTCTTCTTCATGGTAACAACAGTAATGCGAGAGGTTGATTTGAAGATTAAGCTCAACCAACCTGAGGCAACTGAAATTGAGAAGCTTGAAGACCGCTCTTTGGTTGATTATATATACATCGGAGAACCACAGAACACTTCACTTTACGGAACGCTTCCCAAGATTCAATTGGACGATGATTTTGCCAGTGTAGAAGACATTCAAGATTATGTTTTCCAAAAGCGATCAGACAGGCCAGAAGCAGTGCATGGAGCTATCATCATTTCCTTGAAAGTTGATGAAGAAACTAAGATGGGTATTGTGACAGATGTAAAGCAAGAATTGAGAAAAGCTCAATCATTGAAAATCAGTTACTCTACGAGAGAGAAAGTAGATAAGAATTCGTTCTAATATTAAGCCTCATATAAAACTTGGAACCCTTTGAGCAATCAGAGGGTTTCTTTTTGCCTGTTTAGTGGGTCTTCTGCCTTATTGCGAAAAAGGTATAACATCATGGCACTTGCCAGTAGCAAACTAGGAATCGCATATACCCAACTCATGCCGCTACCAAACATCTCGGCATCTGTCTCCAGTGACTCAACTCCAATAAAAAAGGCAAGGAATACGGCCAAGGCATTGTTGGCAAAGTGACCAAGCATGGGCGCCCACATTGACCCCGTCCAATGCGCGGCATAACCGAGCATTGCCCCTAAAATAAAGCGTGGAAAAAACCCTAAAAACTGCAAGTGAATAAAAGAAAACAAGAAAGCAGTGACCCAAATGGCTACGTGCACACGACCTCCAAACATGCGAACCATTAGCGGTTGTATCGCACCACGAAACAGCAACTCTTCTCCCACCGCTGGCAATAAGGCAATCAAGAAGATGTTAAAAAGTAAATCACCAACATCATCCATCTGTAAGAAAAGCATGATGAGTTTCTCAGCATTGGCTTCTGTTTCATGCATCCACTGGTTTATAGATTCTATCGGAAAATCAAGCCCCGCATTCCACTCCGCTAGAAACGTAATTAGTGGAAAGCACGCAACAATCCCAAGAAAGAAAACAATGCCTAAGGACAGCCTGCTCGACTCCGGAAGGATAGTATAAGTATTACCTTTAATAAATCTCACATAGGCATAGTATGGGATAAAGAACAATCCAATGGATTGAGTGATTTGTAGCACCTTCAATAACATGATTTGAAACGCATCTGCCCCAGCAACATTTCCAGCAGAGCTTATTGCGGTCATATCAACACCAAGGCTATAAAAAATCACAGTGACTATAGAAAGCATTCCCCCCATGCCAAAAAGGCCCAGCAATGTCAGAAACATCAATTGGTTAAAAGCCGTTGTCCGCTTCAAAAAGTCAATTACCATAGCGCTCTGATTTGATTGTAGTTTTGCTCTCGCAAAAATGGTCAAGATAGCCGACATCGAATTAGGGGATTTTCCATTATTGCTCGCACCCATGGAAGATGTGAGCGACCCGCCCTTTCGTGCGCTTTGCAAACGGCACGGAGCGGATATGATGTATACGGAATTTATCAGCTCCGAAGGCCTTATTCGTGATGCCCATAAGAGCACACAGAAGTTAGACATATATGATGAAGAGCGGCCAATCGGCATTCAAATTTTTGGAGGCGATGAAGATGCCATGCGTCAGTCTGCTGAAATTGTAGAACGCAGCAAACCAGAGTTACTCGATATCAATTATGGCTGTCCAGTAAAGAAGGTTGTTTGTAAAGATGCAGGAGCCGGAATCCTAAAGAATATTCCAAAGATGGTGAAGCTCACAAAGGCCATTGTTGAGAGCACCAATCTTCCCGTAACTGTAAAAACGCGACTTGGGTGGGATCAATCGTCTAAGAAAATTGTGGAAGTAGCCGAAAGACTTCAAGATGTTGGAATTAAAGCTATTTCAATTCACGGCAGAACTCGTGTACAGATGTACAAGGGAGAGGCCGATTGGTCCTTGATTGGTGAAGTGAAGAATAACCCCCGAATAAACATTCCAGTTTTTGGCAATGGTGATGTGGACAGCCCACAGAAAGCACTCGAAATGAAAAATCGCTTCGGTGTAGATGGGGTGATGATAGGCCGCGCTGCAATCGGAAATCCATGGGTGTTCAACCAAATAAAACATTACATGAAAACTGGAACTGTACTACCCACTCCAGACATTAAGGAGCGCGCGGAGGCTGCAGCCGAACACCTCAAACGATCAGTAGAGTGGAAAGGGGAGCGCGTTGGCATCATGGAAATGCGTAGACATTACTCTAATTACTTCAAAGGAATCCCTCACTTCAAGGAGACAAGAATGAAATTGGTAACTGAGGATGATTATACCGCCTTAATGCAGGTTTTATCAGAAATCGGCCCCCTTCATGAAGAGATCACCCTCTGAAGCTTTTTCTCATTCAATAGCGACTTCACGGGAATATAACTTGCTCCCAGACCAATTGAAAGGGTAACACCAACAACTGCAAAGAGG
This sequence comes from Salibacteraceae bacterium, assembly GCA_023262195.1. GTDB lineage: Bacteria > Bacteroidota > Bacteroidia > Flavobacteriales_G > Salibacteraceae > SHAN690. The sequence goes on from JALRDM010000138.1 coordinate 6,519, forward strand.
TCAACCAGTTCAAGCTTTACAGGGTAGAATTCCACTATGCCACCTTGAAGAGGAAAAAACCCCACATACTGCTGCAAGAGTATTATCGTGCTCCCTAAGCCGAGGCCAATAGACAATCCTAAAAGCGTAATCAAAGCTCCTTCATAAAGGAACAAGCGCTGAACCTCACCAACCGTATTTCCAATGGTGCGTAGTAGTGAAATATCCTTACGTTTTTCAATGATTAACATGGCCAGGCTTCCAATCATATTAAATGTTGCCACAATCATAATGAAGCATAAAATGAAGAAGGTCACCCATTTTTCTGCTGCATTGGTTTTGTAGATTACATCGTTTTGCTCAATCCTTGATTTTACCGTAAACCCATCACCAAAGTGTGCTTTTAACCGATCTATCACTTCATCCAAGTCTTGATCATTTTTAAGCGTAATATCCACATAGCTGGCCTCATCAACGTATTGAAGCAAATCTTGTGCAAATGCTCTGCTTACGTACATGTACTTATAATCAAACTCAGGATTCATCGCCACAATGGAGCCCGGTATCACGCGCAGTTTATTGAATTTGTTTTGCGGGTTCATGGCCTTTACCGCATCACGCTTAGCAGCATAAACTGTAATCGGCAACACTCCATCGCTTATAAATAAGTTGAGTTTATCTGCAATGCCGTATCCTATAATAGCGGCTTCCTCGTTAAACTGAGTAAAGCCTAATGACCCTTCAACAACGTGCGAGTCGAGACCCAAATTTGGCAAGTATTCTTCTTGCATCCCTCGAAGTGTCACGATGCTTTGCTCGCCATCAAACTGCAAAAACACTGTCTCTTCTAACACAGGAGAGGCATCCGCTATTTCTGGCCATGCTTTTACAGCCTCATATTGAAAAGAGTCAAGGTCAAAGACCTTACCCTTGGTTGGTTCAATTCGAATATCTGGGTCAACAGTAGTGTACAGCTGTTCCACAAGACCTTCCAAGCCATTAAAGGCGCTTAAAACTATAATCATGGCCAAGCTGCCAACGGCAACCCCAGCGGTTGCAATGCCCGAAATAATGTTGATTACATTCCTATTACCCTTAGAAAACAGATACCTGCGTGCAATAGAAAATGGAACATTCACAGCCTAGTCAGGTAATAGTTCATAGATGCGCTCAGCGTAGTCGAGTGAGTCGTCATGATAAAATCTCAACTCAGGCATTTTGCGAAACTGATTTCTAATTTTAGGATAAAGCCTGTGGTGTACTTCACCTATATGCTCATTAAGATTGGCCACAAACTTTTTCGGTTCTTTTTCTGGAAACACACTTACGTAAACTTTCGCAAATCCTAAATCTGGAGCTACACGAACCACGGAAATCGTAACTATATTGCCAGTGGATAGATGCGAAAGCTCCTTTTGAAAAAGCAGCCCCAATTCTTTTTGCAACAATCTAGATACCTTTTGCTGTCTTACCGATTCCATAAGGACAAATGTAAGCCTTGCGTGATCGAATAATCGATTTTACTCGAATCAACACAGCAATCGTGAACGGAATAAACCAAGCACACAACAATTCCGTCTAGATTCATATAACTTCGCAAAAACCGTGTTTTATGAAACAACCATTACTCTTTTCTTTCTTGTCCATTTTGAGTGTTAGTCTTTCAGCACAAATTACCATCACCGATGCCGATATTGGAGATGCCGGTGATAGCATGGTAGTCGGAAATTACTCTCCGGACACTTCTATCAGTGTTGGTGGTAGTGGAAACCAAAACTGGAACTTCACCTTTGCGGTTGATGACATCAATACCCTGAAATTTGAGGATCCAGCCAACACCAATCGTGCGGCACTTTTCCCGAATGCGGATATTGCCATAGAGCGCCAAGATGACACCCTCTTCTTTGCGAAAACCGCCACAGAATTTGCCTTGGATGGCTTATCAGGCGATGTAAGCGCTCTCACGGGAATCCCCTTAACCTTGGGCCTCAATATTGATGGAAATGTTAAGCAAATTGAGTTTCCGGCCACATTTAACAGCTCTTTTGCTGACCAAGCCGTAATCGATACTACGGTTGACTGTGCCGCACTTGGGGCTGGTTCTTTTTGTGAGCAAGCTCGAGTAAAAAGAAGGTATATAGTGTCTGCTGAAATCGATGCTCACGGCTCACTTGAGCATTCAGGTGGTAAATACAACAATACATTGCGTCAATATACTGAGGAACGCACCATTGATTCGGTTTGGGCAAACCTTCCGTTTATAGGCGGTCCACTCAACTTTATTCAAGAAATTGATTCAACAAGCCATATCTATCGATGGCTCGCGAATGATGAAGACTGGCCAGTACTTACGGCATTTGCTGATGCCGAAGGTGGTAACATGATTCAAGTAGAATTTCAAGTCGATACACTGCTCGCATACATTACCGGAAGCACTCAACCGTCATGTAACGGAGATTGCGATGGCAGCGCTACGGTTGAACCCATTGGGGACACAGGGCCATTCACATTCAGCTGGCCAGCGAGTGCGGGAAACCAGTCTTCTGCAACCGGAACAAATCTATGTGCCGGCACATATATGGTTACTGTATCAGATAATCAATCGAATTCCACCACAATAGAAGTAGTCATCAACGAACCTGCGCCTATGGCTGTAACAGGATCCATTAAAGGTGTGACCACAACCAATGATGGCGCTGTTGATATCACGGCAAGTGGCGGCAGTGGCAACTACACCTACGCATGGGTGGGACCTGATGGCTTCTCTGCCACAACAGGAGATATTAGCGGCCTTGCTGAAGGCACATACACAGTGACCATTGTGGATCAAAATGGTTGTGAGGTCACAGAATCATACATTGTAGTAGCAACAGGAATTGGTGAAATAAATCGCCAATCTTTAACCCTGTTCCCAAATCCTGCAGATCAAGAAATCCAAATTACGAGCAAACATGTTATAGACGAGGTAATCTTGCTCGACCTTATTGGGAATCGAGTTTTACGTCAGCCTGTGAATAATGCAAAAATGAGGCTTGGAACAAGCGATATCAGTAACGGCATATACCTGCTACAAGTGTCAACAAACGATCAAGTATTGGTTGAGAAAATAACGATAAAACATTGATGAGTTTCAAAAGTCAAATTGACTTCTGTCAATAATCGTCAAGAAAATATTAGTACTACTTTTTATGTGAAAATACCAAAGTAGATGAAACAAATATTACTCATCGAGGACAATGTTGACGTGCGTGAAAATACGGCTGAAATACTGGAATTGGCAGGTTACCAGGTGTCAACGGCTGAAAACGGAAAAGTAGGAGCCAGCCTGGCGGTTACGGGCAATTTCGATATTATCATTTGTGATATTATGATGCCCGTACTCTATAGATCCGGTGTCTTACACATTCTGAATAAAAACCAAAAAACCAGTACAATTCCACTCATTTTCTTGACGGCTAAATCTGAGAAAAAAGATTTCCGAAAAGGAATGAATTTAGGTGCGGATGATTATTTAACAAAGCCTTTTGAAGAAACCGAATTGCTCGAAGTAATCGAACGGAGGCTAGAGAAATCAGATAAATTAAAAAGTACACAAGCCAAGAACCCTATCGACTTTATCGATACGGTAGAAAAAGGGGTGAACCTCACCGAACTCATTACCGAGAAAAATACTCGGCATTTTAAGAAAAAAGAAACCATATACCGAGAAGGTGAGTATCCAAACGCTCTTTACTACATAAAATCAGGTAAGGTAAAACTGAGTAGAATCAGCGACTATGGTAAAGAGTTTATTACATCAATATGCAGCGAAGGTGAATTCATAGGATATCTGGCATTGTTTGAGAACACTACTTTTCAAGAAGAAGCCATCACCATTGAAGATTCTGAGGTAGTTACAATTTCTTTTGACGAATTTCAAAAGCTACTTCACTCCAATCGCGAAGTCTCTAATAATTTCATTCGATTATTGTCAAGAAATGCTCTAGACCAAGAGGATCGCCTGCTCAAGCTCGCTTATGGCAATGTGCGCGAACGTGTGGCTTATGTATTGAATCATATTTACGAAAAGCATGGCACCAGTTCTTTAGATATTGGATTGAGTATCTCTCGAGACGAGCTCGCAGGATATACAGGTATTGCCACAGAATCATTGATACGAACACTGAGCGACCTCAAAGCTGATGGTGTGCTTGCTACAGATGGTAGAAATTTGCAAATTCTCGATGCGGATAAACTGAAGAGAATCGCCAATGGACAGCCTGCTTAACGATTGATGAACATCAAGTTAAGGATTGACCTGAATCAAGCGCGTCTGTTTTGATTTATACCC
>JALRDM010000274.1 GCA_023262195.1 Salibacteraceae bacterium
TATCATCATTGTATTCCATCTCTGTGTAATCACCTTTAGCATCTCCATCAAAGTGCAGTCACAAATTTTCTCAGTTTGAACATCATAGAACCTTCCATCTCTAGCTCCATACCTCATGACACATACTCGACCATTTGCTTCAAACAGATCTCCAGTGGTAGTTCTAAACGTCATAAAATATCTATACTCCCCATCCTTTTCATCTCCACCATCCCAGAAGGCATCCAGACGATTGGTAGATTCATATACGGTACTCAGTCCTTTTTTAATTACGAGTTTTTCCAAATCCCAACCCGTACCGATAGGAAAAAATTCATCATTTACTCCGTCTCCATTTGGGGTAAACGCCTGAGGCACCAATAAGCCAAACCGCGCTGGCCTATCAAAATTTTGAGTCGTGATGTGCCAATTGCTATCGCAACAATTATTTTCAATCTGATATTTCGTGCAGCTTGTGAATACACCAATTGTGAGGAGCAGAAGAAAAGAGGCAGAAATCGTTCTTTGAATCATTAGTCAAAATTTAGAAGTTCAAATATACTTTTTAGTACACGGTCATCTGTATCAACTCAGCTTTGAAAGGTACATCTGCACCGTATTTTCTAATCCAAAGTAAAGAGCATCTGAAATTAGTGCATGACCGATAGACACTTCATCAAGGTTCTCAATTGAGCTTGCGAAAAATGCGAGATTCTCTAGGTTAAGATCATGTCCAGCGTTTACACCGAGTCCTATCTCTCCTGCCAAATGAGCAGCCGCAGCAAATGGCTTCACCGCTTTTGCAGGATTTGATTGAAAACCCACAGCATAAGGTTCTGTATATAATTCTACTCGCTCAGTTCCACACATTTTAGCCCCTTCGATATGTTTTAAATCCGTGTCAACGAAGATTGAGGTCCTTATTCCAGCACCTTTCAATTCTGAAATTCGCTCTGATAGGTAGGACTGGTTTTCAATGGTATCCCAACCCGAGTTACTTGTAAGCACTCCAGGTGGATCAGGCACAAGGGTAGCTTGAGTTGGTTTGACCGACATAACGAGTTCCATCCAATCGTCACTAGGATATCCCTCAACATTTAATTCCGTTTTCACGGTTTTGCTCAATTCACGCACATCGTCATAGCGCACGTGCCGCTCATCAGGCCTTGGGTGAACTGTTATTCCGTGAGCACCGTAGGATTCAATTCTTGTTGCCGCTAAAATTAAATCTGGAATATGGCCTCCCCTTGCATTGCGAATCGTTGCGATTTTGTTGACATTAACACTAAGCTTACATCTAGTCATTTGGTATAAAAATGCTGGAAATTATCACGACTGGGTTAATCTACAACCAATCGACTCCATTGTTGATCAAAAATGCTAAACAATTAGGTAGGTTTGCTTTCCGTGATGCATAGATCATGTCTTATATTTTTCAGTTTGAATAAAAATGATAGCAGAAGAGCTCATTACCGATCACATACCACCACTATCGCCTATTGACACCATTGATAGAGCATTACAATTAATGGATGATTTTAAGGTTAGTCATCTTAGTGTAGTTGATAAGGATCAATTCTATGGGGTGATTTCGGAAAGTGATTTACTCGGTTTGGTTGACCTCACTAAGCCTATCTCCGCATGCAAAGACTTAATAGAGAATGTATTCGTCACTGAGGCTCAACATATTTTCGAAGTGGTCAAAGTGGTCAACGATCACAAACTATCAATAGTGCCTGTGCTTGACAATGAAGAGTCTTATCAAGGCTCTATTAGTATTGCACAACTTATGCACATTATTGCAGATATGCCTGTGGCCAATAATCCGGGAGGCATCATTGTAATTGAGCTCAACCAAAATGATTACTCACTGCACCATATTTCTGGCATAATAGAAGAGAATGACACCAAGATTTTGGGAACATTTATTACATCCCACCCTGATTCAACAAAACTTCAATTGACCATAAAAGTCAATAGAACAGAGATTGCGTCAATCATCGCCTCGCTTCAACGCCATGAGTATCAAGTAACATTTTTTCATGACAATGGAAGCGCATCGCACGACATTAAGAATCGGTACGATTCTTTTATGAATTATCTGAATATCTAGACATTGAGGCTTTTCGTTACAGCCATATTTGGTCTGTGGGGAATGACATATATTGCTCAGGACTCCCTATTGACGATTACATCACTTAATGTAAGCGGAAATCAGCGAACCAAGGATTTTGTAATTCTCAGGGAGGTGCCAATGAGTATTGGTCAAAAGTTAGACACGATTGAGTTTAATAAACTGTCAGAGGAGGCAGTAAGAAATATCACTAACACAGCGCTTACCAATTTTGTGGAAATTACCTACGATAAGGTAGATTCAAACTCCATTGCAGTCAACATCAAAGTATTAGAACGATGGTATATCTGGCCTAACCTAATCTTTGAATTAAAGGAAACAAACTTCAACAGTTGGTGGGAGAATAAAGACTTTGAGAGAATTAATTATGGTTTTTCCATTGACGATCTCAACTTCAGGGGGAGACGAGAAAAGCTATCCATTAGGTTTCAAAACGGTTGGACACGAAAAATTGGCATCAACTATCAAATTCCGGGACTGAACAAGAAAAGAACTCTTGGTGGTGGTCTTGAGATTTTTTATGCCAACAACAGGGAGGTGAACCACCAAATTCGCTTTGAAGGCGATTCGATTCGGAACAAGCGTGATTTCCTTCAAACACAGAGTATCATTCAGGAAGAAATTGTTGCAAGAGCTAAATTGGAGTACCGGCCAAAATTTTTAAGCACGCATCGATGGATTGCAGGTGTTGAAACAATCATAATATCAGATACAATCACAGATATCAATCCCAACTATTTGGCGAATGGTCGGCTACGATCACAATACATCTACTTAAGTTACGGCTATAAATTTGAAAAAAGAGATAACCGTGCCTACCCGCTCAAAGGATATGTTATCGATGGGAGCATCGACCAACACGGTCTTGGTATACTCAACAAAGATGATGTTGTATTGACCGACATGATTGTCACAGCAAATAGTCACCATCAAATAAAAGGAAGATGGTATTTTGGCCACGGAGTAAAATTGAAGACTACGATCTTTGGAGATCCTCCTTATTATTTTCAGCGTGGGTTGGGCTATGGAAACTCTACTATACGTGGATATGAGTTGTATGTAATTGACGGTCAGCACTTTGCCTTATACAAATCCAATATCAAGTATCAGCTTGTAAGAAAACACACCATCGACTTGAAGACATTATTTAAGAAATTTGACAAATTCCATTATTCGATTTATATCAATGCCTTTGGAGATGCTGGATATGCCGTTGACAACCTTAACTCATCAGTGAATCCAATGGCAAATGAATTGCAATATGGTTATGGAATTGGGGTGGATTTTGTTTCGTATTACGATGCAGTCATGAGGCTTGAGGGTTCTTTCAATGCATTGGGAGAACCTGGTTTCTATATAAACTTTAAGAAAGCAATTTAATGAAACCAATAGCCATTTTCGGTCGTGAGTTCAGCAAGGAGTATTATACTGGAGTCACTGCATTTTTTAAACTCCTTGATGAGCGTCAGATCGATTATAAGGTGTACGGATCATTTTCAAAATTCATTGAACAGGCATTGGAAATTGATACCACCAAATTCAAAACCTTTAGCAAGAAAAATTTTGACGCTAGTCAATTTGAGTTTCTTATATCTCTAGGTGGCGATGGCACCATTCTCGAAGCAACAACACTGGTTAAAGACAGTGAATTACCGATGCTCGGAATCAATACTGGTCGCCTAGGCTTTTTGTCAAGTATTCGACTTGATCAAATAGAAGACGCGATGGATCAACTGCTCGATTCTGCTTATATGATTGACAGCCGCAGTGTAATCAAAGTTGAAACCGATGCTAATCTATTTGGAGAGCAAAACTTTGCGCTGAATGAATTAACCCTTCACAAAAAGGACACCCAATCTATGATTGTGATTCAGGCCTATGTTGATGGTAAGTTTCTCAACACCTACTGGGCCGATGGTTTAATCATTGCCACACCAACAGGATCAA
>JALRDM010000189.1 GCA_023262195.1 Salibacteraceae bacterium
TTTCTTTCAAGACTTTGGTTTGCAAGTATCTAAACTCCTCAATCCTATCATTCATAAATCCAACAAAATGCCAAGGCTCCGTGAGCTTGTGTGTAGGAGCATAACACGCTACAGAAAGCAATGACTGTAATTGATCTTTAGTGAGTTCAATTGGTGTAAAATCTTTAGGATAAACTGACCTTCTGCTCGCGATAAAGCCAAGCGACTTATCAATTTCATGCTGTCGTAAATCCATAAGCGATAAGAGTGTGAGTTATAGCTTTCTTCTAAATTCTGCTTTCAGAATTTCTGCCGCAACATCCGTAGGCGCCTTAGTCATGCGCTGAGTTAACTGCAATATAGCTGCGCTAAATTCCAAACTGGTGCCATCTTTTGGAGTGTTTTCGGCTGCCTTGTTTAAAATCTTTATCGTTTCCTCTTTTGCGGCAACCACAGATGCCCAAGCCTCATTGGATATGTAGAGCTGTTGTGTAAGATTGTGATCAAACTCATCCCGAATTACTTTCAAAACATCGGATTGCATCAGGCGGGCGCTCATGCCAGGTTTATTCACCCTAAACACCAAGCGCTCGGGGTGGATGCGTTCTAAAAAGAGAATCAGTCGCTCGTATGCTTGCATTTGAATGGGCAAATAATCCTTTGCCTTTTTCTGATTCCATTCTCTTAAATGTGTTTCACGTTGAAATTCAAAATGCTTGGTTAAAAGCAAATAAACCACCCCAATGACGCCACCAATTGCCACCATAAGAGCGATTAATTCAATTACATCTCTATATCCATCCATAATGCAAGTTTACATTTTGAAATCATGACTGCAACGCATAACAGCCTCCGCGATTAGATTTATTAATACGGACGCCAAATCCTTAGATTTGCCCCCGAAAAACACAAATTCCATGACTGGTCTTTCTGAGCGTATTTTGAACCTTGGTGAATCTGCTACCATTGCAATGTCTCAACACAGTAGAGACTTAAAAGCAAAGGGTATAGATGTTATAAATCTTAGTCTTGGTGAACCTGATTTTAACACGCCCGATTTCATTAAGGATGCCGCCAAGAAAGCCATTGATGAGAACTATTCGTTTTACCCTCCAGTTGCGGGTTATTTGGATGTGAGAGAAGCAATTTGTCGTAAACTCAAACAAGATAACAACCTTGATTATAAGGCAAGCCAAATTGTAGTTTCTACAGGTGCCAAGCAAAGCATAATGAATGCCGTGCTCTGCTTGGTAAACCCAGGTGATGAGGTCATTATACCTGCGCCCTTTTGGGTCAGTTACAAGGAAATGGTGAAATATGCCGAGGGTGATGTAGTTGAAATAAATACTGGGGTGGAAACAAGTTTTAAAATCACTCCAGAACAGCTTGAGAATTCGATCACCGATAAAACTCGATTATTCATTTTCTCTTCTCCATCAAACCCTACAGGAAGCGCATACTCTGAAGATGAATTGCGCGCCTTGGCTGAGGTTTTTGCTAGGCACCCACATGTCAAAGTGATTAGCGATGAAATTTATGAGCATATCCGGTATACAGGAACACACTTTTCGTTAGCGTCCATTCCACAGATTCATAATCAGGTCTTAACTGTTAATGGGGTTTCAAAGGCATTCGCTATGACAGGTTGGCGAATTGGTTATTTAGCTGCCAATGAAGATATTGCAAAGGCGTGCACAAAAATTCAAGGGCAGTTTACCAGTGCCCCATCAGGGATCAGTCAGCGGGCTGCCATGGCTGCGATTGAGGCCGACCCAACCGAAGTTTCGTATATGCTTAAGGCGTTTAAAACTCGCAGACAACTCATGATTGATGGATTATCTACTATTCCTGGCTTTGTTTGTAATGAGCCGGAAGGTGCGTTTTATCTGTTTCCAAAGGTGAGTGCTGTTTTTGGTAAACATCATAACGGGCAAACGATAAATGACGCAACCGATTTAGCCATGTACCTTCTCTCTGAAGCACACGTAGCCACTGTTGCTGGCGATGCTTTTGGTGCTCCAGAATATTTACGGCTTTCTTATGCCACAAGCAATGAATTGCTTAGCGAGGTCATTGTAAGGATTAAATCTGCTATTGAAAACCTAGCATCGTGACCGAAAAGGCCATCATCAATACACTTAATGCGATAAGTGATAGCAATATCCTCATCATCGGGGATGTGATCTTGGACGCCTATTTCCACGGTAAAGTAGATCGCATTTCGCCAGAAGCGCCTGTTTCAATTCTAGATGTAGAAAAGAAAGACTATCGACTCGGTGGTGCCGCCAATGTGGCCTTAAATCTTAAAGCGCTTGGAGCAAGCCCCATCTTATGTACTGTGATAGGATCAGACTCAAGTGGCGATAAGATCATAGACCTTCTGAATGCCGAAGGATTGGATGCTTCCGGAGTAATAAAAAGTTCCAGTAGAATCACTTCACTAAAAACACGCCTGGTCAGTTCAAATAGGCAATTGATGCGCGTGGATGAAGAACGAGTTGAGGCATTAAATCGAGAGGATGAGCAGCGGCTTTCAGATTTGATCGCACGTATGATCGCATCAAGTAAACCGGATGCCATAATCTTTGAAGATTATGATAAAGGTGTGATATCGCTGAGTATCATCTCCAAAACGATTGAATTGGCGCGTGTACAAGATATACCCGTGACCGTTGACCCAAAAAAGAAAAACTTTCTGTCTTATTCTGGCGCCACGCTTTTCAAACCTAATTTGAAAGAATTACGCGAAGGAATCAACAACCCTTCCATTGAACCATCCATAGAATCTCTGCGAAAGGCATATGAGTTTTTAAATGATGTGATGCCTGTAGAAATGGCACTATTTACGCTCTCAAGTCACGGAATGTATGTTACCAATGGCACATCCGATGCACTAATACCATCGGAGGCAAATCAAATTGCGGATGTAAGTGGTGCGGGCGATACGGTAATTGCCGTAGCCACCTGTGCGTTAATCGCGGGGCTATCTTTAGAGGAGATCGCACGCTTTGCAAACACAGCCGCTGGGCTCGTTTGTAAGTCACCCGGTGTTGTAGCCATCGATTTAAACTCGTTTAAAAACGCGCTAAAGCCGACATAGTGGGAATCAACGCCTTACGAGAAAAAATAAATCTCTTTCTCTATTCGAGTAAGATGAAAAATCTGCGTGCCATGAAAATTATTTCATTGGTCGTTTCCGTCATCGCCATTACCACACTTTTCTTTTATCATGGATTTGCGCTTGATGATCAATCCAGTATGTGGGTAGAGATCATTGTAGAGTCATCCTTTGCTTATTACATCTTTCATTATATCACTCGCCTTGTATACGACTTCTCGCCCATTTCATTTCTAAAACGCAACTGGTTTGAGGGTCTCGTATTCCTAATTCTCATCGTTGAGGGTATAGCCCATAACATGTTTGATGTGCTGTTGGTTGAAAACGTATTTGGTCTTATCGGCATTGCGAGCGGTGGAGCACTATCTGTAGTATTCCTGCAAGTTTATCTTTTGATCGTGGTGGGCTTCGAGTTCATGGATAACACCAATATTATATCCAACATAAAGCTGCACCCTTCCACAATTTTTATTTTCTCGTTCTTAGTCATCATCACCGCGGGCACTGCTTTACTGCTCATGCCTGAAATGACAGTACAGGATGGCAGCATGCGATTTATTGATGCTTTGTTCACCTCTGTGAGTGCCACTTGTGTTACTGGTCTTGCTGCGGTAAATACGGCCACTTTTTTCACCATGAAAGGTCAAGTGGTGATCATGCTACTGATGAAGTTGGGTGGGTTAAATATTGTCTCGTTTGCTTATTTGGCGGCCATACTAAATCGAGCAGGCTTTGGGGTGAAACAAGATGATATTATTGAAGACTTTGTTACGACCGGTGCCTTTTTCAATGCTAAAAATATGCTGCTTAAAGTCTTTTCATTCAGCATTGCAATCGAGGTAATTGGCGGTCTATTGATTTATCTGTTGCTCACTCCAGATATGCCGTTTGAAACGGAAGGGGACAAGATTTTTTTTAGCATTTTTCATTCCATTTCCGCCTTTAACAATGGCGGCTTCTCTACCGTAGATGGGGGTATGTATGCGCACTTTATTCGAGAAGCCTACTTGCTTCATGTGGTAGTAGCCTTGCTAATCTTGCTCGGAGCATTCGGGTTTACCGTGATGTTTGATTTATTCTCTCCTAGCCTGCTCAGGGAGCGACTACGGCAACCGTGGAAAAAACCACAAGTAAGCACTACCCTAGCCGTGCGTACACATCTTATACTCATTGGTATAACCATGATTTTTTACCTCATTGATGAATGGGATACTACCCTAGCTGATAAGAACATTGTTGGCAGCACCATCACGGCTATGTTTCAAGCGGTTTCTGTTCGGTCTGCAGGGCTTAATACGGCCGATGTGCATAGTCTTTCCGTAGCTACAATATTCCTTATGCTCATTATGATGTTTATTGGCGGTAACACCTTCTCTACTGCGGGTGGGATTAAGACCTCCACATTTGCCCTCATCTGTATTAATACCTACTCCATCATTAGGGGCAAGAAAAACGTAGAAGTGCTTGGAAGAACAATACCTACCGATGATATGTTAAAAGCGTTCACGGTGGTGGTAACATTTGCGGGTGGTATGATCTTTTGCACCTACCTGCTATCATTGACAGAATCGCACATACTCGAAATGCCGGATAGAAGCTTCATTGATCTGTTATTTGAAGAGGTGAGTGCATTTTCAACATGTGGTTATAGCACCGGGATTACGGAAATGATTACCGATCCAGGAAAGGTAATTCTAATCGTATCGATGTTCATTGGCAGGTTAGGAACTCTGTCGATCACGGTATAGAGATGCCCGATGACCGTCAGGCTGCAGGCAAACCGCGCATGGGTACGGTTAAACTATCGGCCTCGCAGGAGGGTGACCACATACTGCTT
>JALRDM010000304.1 GCA_023262195.1 Salibacteraceae bacterium
GCTTCAACATCTTCCCATGGCAGTTCTATATCATGACTGACAATGCCCTATTCTTCTTGCCTGGGTCGACTAACAATCACTTGAGAGCCGGAATAAACTGGACGTTTGGTTGCTCAAATGATAAAGACAAGGACGGTATTCCTGACAACAAGGATGATTGTCCAAAAACTCCAGGTATTCCTAAGTTTAACGGATGTCCTGATACGGATGGTGATGGTATTATGGACAAGCTTGATAGCTGTGTGACAGAGCCTGGACCAGAAGTAACCAACGGATGCCCAGATCGTGACAATGATGGAATTATGGATAGCGAAGATGATTGTCCTGATACTCCTGGAATTCCTGAATTCAACGGATGTCCTGATACGGATGAGGATGGCATCATGGACAGTGCAGATGATTGTCCAATCGATGCGGGATTGCCAGAATTCAACGGATGTCCTGACACTGATGGTGATGGCATTAAGGATCTTGATGATAAGTGTCCAGAAAAACCTGGGTCTGCTGAATTTGAAGGATGCCCTGATACGGACGGTGATGGATTACCAGATTATAAGGACAGCTGTCCAGAGACCGCAGGACCGGTTGATAACAACGGTTGTCCATACGGTGACAAAGACGGTGACGGTGTAATCGATAAAGACGATAAGTGTATCGACACTCCAGGACCAGCGGAAAACAATGGTTGTCCGTTAGCTGACCTCGATGGTGACGGTGTACTTGACAAAGACGATGCGTGCATCGACACTCCGGGACCAGCTGAAAACGGAGGTTGTCCATACAGCGACCTTGATGGTGATGGTGTGTTAGATAAGGACGACAGATGTCCTCAAACACCTGGCCCTACCACAAACCAAGGTTGCCCTGAGATTAAGGAAGAAGAGCAAGAAGTATTGAATACCGCGTTTGAAAACCTCGAGTTTGAGACGGGAAGTGACGTAATCAAAAAGTCTTCTTACGAATCGCTTGACAACTTGGCCGAGCTGCTCGTTAATAAAGAAGATTGGAGAATCATGATTAGCGGACATACCGATAACGTAGGTAACGATGCCAATAACATGAAGCTTTCTGAGAAGCGCTCCAACTCTGTTGCAAACTACTTAAACAGCAAAGGCGTTCCACGCGATCGCATGATTGTTAAGTGGTATGGTGAGACCAAGCCAATCGCAGACAATGGTACTGCCGAGGGTAGAGCTCAAAACAGACGAGTTGAAATGGAAATCGTCTTCGATTAATCGATAGACCTGAATGAAGGAAACCACCCATTCAAGAGAGAATGGGTGGTTTTTTTATGCTTCAACGTTCGAAAATTGCATATTCGTCATATGAAGATGCCAAGCCTTCCGCTAGCCCTTATTCCCCTACTATTTCTTCTCCTAATGTTGGCATCTAATGTGTTCGTCTTCGGTGATGATGCACTAAGCTTTTCCAACCAAATAGCGCTGATTTTGAGTGCCGGGGTGGCGGCCATTATTGGCAAGACCCAAGGAGCGAAAAACAATCAATTGATGGAAGGGGTAATTCAAAACATTGGGCAAGCGGTTCCTGCGTTGATCGTACTGTTGCTCATTGGGTCGCTATCAGCAAGCTGGCTCATTAGTGGAATTGTGCCTGCCATGATTTATTATGGGTTAGAAATCTTACACCCTGATTGGTTTTTGGTTTCTGCATGCATTATCTGCGCAATTGTTAGCATAGCTACAGGCAGCAGCTGGGGAACCATAGCAACTGTTGGAATTGCCTTATTGGGGATTGGTAAAGCCATGGGATTTAGCGAAGGACTCATCGCTGGCGCAATCATTTCTGGAGCATATTTTGGAGATAAGATGTCACCGCTTTCAGACACAACCAACCTCGCCCCTGCAGTATCTGGAACGGATTTGTTTACGCACATCAAATACATGACCATTACCACGGTTCCGAGCTTTGTCATCACCTTGATTCTCTTCGCTATTATAGGCTGGTTTTATGTTACAGACTATAATGTGAGCAACACAGAAATCATCAATGCGGCTATCGAAGAAAAATTCAACATTAGCTTTTCGTTATTCCTAGTTCCCATTATTGTTGTGGTTTTGATCATTCGAAAAATGCCAGCAGCACCAGCGTTGGGCATTGGTACACTGCTCGGTGTTTTGGCAGCGTTTGTTTTTCAATTTGATTTTATCACTAGTCTTTCTGAGCAGAACGACTTTTGGAGCTTATATGCCATCACGATGTCCACCTTAGGTCAGGGCATTTCAATTGCGAGCGATAATACCATGCTATCCGAACTTTTATCAACCTCTGGTATGAGTGGAATGCTTAATACGATTTGGCTTATTATATGCGCCATGGTTTTTGGTGGTGTAATGAGTGGTGCGCGCTGCCTTGAGGCCATTAGTAAAGCGCTACTAAGCTTTGCTAGCGGAAGGACATCTCTCATCGGGACTACGGCCATGAGCTCCATTTTCATGAATCTCACCGCAAGTGACCAATATTTGGCGATTGTGGTACCTGGAAAAATGTATGAATCCGCCTATAAAGAACAGGGGTTGCATCCTGCCAATCTCAGTAGGACGTTAGAAGACGCGGGCACAGTAACCTCCGTGTTGATTCCATGGAACACCTGTGGTGCAACCCAAGCAGGAGTGTTGGGTGTGGCTACAGCGGTTTATTGGCCCTTTTGTTTCTTCTGTTTGATTAGTCCATTTGCTACTCTGGCCGTATCCGCGTTCAATTTCCGAATAAAACGATTAGCATAAATAAATCATGGCGGCTCGAATACCAGAATCAGACTTTCCAAGGATAATCATTATCGGGGCGGGGTTTGGTGGGTTAAAGCTCGCTCGAAATCTGATTGGCAAGCCCTACCAAGTAGTTTTGATTGATCGACATAATTTTCATCAATTTCAGCCACTCTTTTATCAAGTGGCTACCGCTGGCCTCGCTCCAAGTGCAATTTCTTTTCCCATCAGAAAACTATTTCACAAAGCCCCTAACGTTCATGTAAGAGTCGCTGAAGTGGATCACATCAATCATGAGCGTAAGTAAGTAGCTACCTCCATTGGTGATTTAAACTATGATCACTTAGTCATTGCCACTGGAGCTGGCACCAACTTCTTTGGAAATCAGAATATTCTTATCAATTCCTATGGAATGAAAACGACAGAAGAGTCGCTCCAAATCAGAAATCATCTTTTGGAATGCATGGAAAATGCACTCATTGAAGAAGACGAAGAAAAGCGTGCGGCACTGCTAACTGTTACGGTGGTAGGCGGAGGTCCAACTGGGGTTGAACTGGCAGGTGCGCTTAGTGAAATGAAGCGATACATATTGCCTAAAGACTATCCCGAAATAGACTTCTCATTAATGAAAATTTACTTGATCGAAGCCAGTGATCGAATACTGAGCGCGATGAGCGCGATGAGCGAGAAGTCATCAGAGGCGAGTACTAAGTTTCTTGAAAACCTCGGAGTAAAGGTGAAAACAAACACACTGGTCGAAGATTATGATGGTAGCGCGTTGACCATTAAAGGGCAAGATTCGATTCAAAGCAACACCATGATTTGGGCAGCTGGAGTGATTGGTAATGCCGTTGATGGACTCAGCGATGTTTACCAAAATGGAAGGGTAATCGTGAATGATAATTGTGAGGTGATAGGCTACGAATCAATCTATGCCATTGGTGATGTAACGCTCATGATCACTGAGGATTTTCCAAAAGGTCACCCACAAGTGGCGCAGGTGGCTATGCAACAAGCAGAGTTTTTAACGAAGAAGCTATTAAGAAAACAAGAATTTAAAGGCTCTTTTGAATATAAAGACTTAGGATCGATGGCAACAATTGGACGTAGTAAAGCCGTGGCAGATATCGCGAAATTTCATTTCAACGGATTCTTTGTGTGGCTTTTCTGGCTGTTCGTACACCTCATGAATATCCTTGGTGTAAAGAATAAGCTGTTCATATTCATTGACTGGATGTGGTACTACATTAGCTTTAACCAAAGCCTTCGGCTTCTAATCAAGCCAAAAAAAAGCCCCAACTAGATGTTGAGGCTTTATTGAATATCTGATTTTTAATTACTCCTTCATTGCTGCTTCGGTAGTTTCTGCAGCTTCTGCAACAGCATAGTCTTTGACAATTACTCCGTCTGCTACAAAACTCAAGCTTGTTTCTGGCTCCGTTATCTGGGCAATCTCTTCTTCTGATTTGCCTTCATCTTCCGCATAGTGTCTTAATTCTTCAACACTCATTGTTTCAATGTGTGCATATCCACTGATAACACACTCTTTGCCATCAATGTCTTTGGGTACGAAGAATCCATAGTCTTTAAAGCTAACGTGCATTGACTCATCATCCGACACCTTCATTGTCATCCAGCAGCCTTTCACCTGACATACTTTTTCGATGGTTCCAACTACGGTTGTTTGAATCGAATCAATCTCTGAAGCCTGCAATTCCGCAAGCAGACCGCTGGCTGGTTTCGCACTGCTGCCATCAATTTCAGCACCGTAGGTAGCGTTTTGAACTACGGCTTCTACCTCTTCTTCAATTGGTTCTTCGGCCGCATTATCGGCTTTTTGTTCAGCATTTGAGCAAGCGGCTAAGAACACTACCGCAGCTATAAATCCAAGTTTTCTCATTCTCAATAATTTGGGCGCAAATTTAATACTCAAGTATATCATCTACCGTTTTTCTCAGTCTAGCATTGGCTAAGAAGTTTTGCTCCAAGTTTGAAGCAAAAGGCACCGGGGTATCAAGGCTGGCACAGCGTTTCACGGGTGCGTCTAAATATTCAAAACACTCATCTGCAATGCGTGATGCAATCTCTGCGGCAATACCACCAGTAAGTGTATCCTCGTGTAATACAATCACTCGGCCGGTCTTCATTACCGATGTTTTGATCGTTTCGAAATCGAGTGGGCAAAGTGTTCTAAGATCAATAATCTCTAAACTACCTTCGGGTAAATCATCCAGCAATGCAGTTGCCCAGTGAACCCCCAAGCCATAAGTGACGATGGTTAGGTTTTCACCTTCAGCCACAAGATTAGCCTTTCCCACTTCGGAGGTATAGTACCCAGTCGGAACCTCCATTTTATGGCTTCGGTATAAAAACTTATGTTCAAAAAACATGACCGGATTCGGGTCGGCAAATGCCGCGAGCAGCAGACCTTTAGCGTCCTGTGCATTAGACGGATAAAATATTTTGAGTCCCGGAGTTTTAAAAAACCAAGCTTCGTTGGATTGTGAATGAAATGGCCCTGCTCCTACTCCAGCTCCCGTTGGCATGCGGATCACCATATCTGCATTTTGCTTCCAACGATAGTGAATCTTAGCAAGGTTGTTCACGATTTGGTTAAATCCACTTGAAACAAAATCGGCAAACTGCATTTCTACCATAGACTTCTTGCCGCGCAAGCTCAGCCCTAGCCCAGCGCCCAAAATAGCGGACTCACAAAGTGGTGTATTCCGCACACGATCTGATCCATATTTGTCCAACAAACCTTCGGTAGCTTTAAAGACTCCACCATAGTCGGCAATATCCTGTCCCATTAAAATCAGCTCAGGATGTGCGTCCATTGCCACATCCAAAGCATCTACCACAGCATCAATCAACCGCATTTCTTCACCTTTACCAGTAGCTTGGATTAAAGTTGGCTCGTGTGGTGCAAACACATCGCCCTCCTCAGTTTTGGTGTCGGCCTTTATTTCCGAAAAACCAGAGGCTATTGTAAAAGCTTTGGACACTTCTTCGGTAAACTGTGACCTCAATTCCGACACATCCTCATTGGATAGAATTTTTTCACTGAGCAAATAGGTCTCAAAATTTTTAATCGGATCCTTTTGGCTCCATTCATCCACAAGACCATCAGGATAGTATTTGGTGCCACTGGCTTCTTCATGACCGCGTATTCGAAACGTAACACATTCAAGCAAAACCGGCCTCGGCTCTACCGCCAACTCACTTTTTAATCGTTTTACAGTGTGATACACTTCCAGTATGTTGTTGCCATCCACTTGTATGGCTTCCATGCCATATCCAATGCCCTTATCAATAAACTGTTTGCAACGAAATTGCTGGTTGCTTGGAGTGCTCAACCCCCATTGATTATTCTCAACCACAAAAATCACGGGTAAATCCCAAACCGAGGCCACGTTTAACGCTTCGTGAAAATCACCTTCACTGGCTCCTCCATCGCCCGTAAAGGCGAGAGCACATTTACCCGTTTTGTCCAATTTTTCCGCGAGGGCTGCACCACATGCCACTCCGAGTTGAGGTCCTAAATGGCTGATCATGCCAGCAATATGGTGTGCGTTTGATCCAAAGTGAAACGAACGATCTCTACCACTGCTAAAGCCTTCTGACTTTCCCTGAAATTGGGCAAATAGGCGATCTAAGGGCACCTTGCGTGTGGTGAATACACCCAGGTTTCTATGCATGGTCATGATGTACTCATCCTCATCAAGCGCTGCTGCACAACCTACGCTTATTGCCTCTTGTCCATAACCAGAAAACCATTTTGATATTTTGCCTTGACGCAAATAGATGAGCATTTTCTCCTCGATTAAACGAGGTTTAAGAAGCTGGGTATAAAGTTCCCTCAGCCCGGAGTCAGACAAACCACTTCGCTCAAAAACCAACTGTTTTTTCATTGCTGCCAAATGTATTATTTGGAATATGCAACTTCACTTACCTTTGAATTTCTTCTTCGGAAGATTTTAATCTAGATTAAACCAAAATTTAAAATGAAATTAAATCGAATATTAGGTCTCGTCACCATATGCATGACATTGGTATTCACCAGTTGTGACGATTGTAGAAACGTTGAATGTGAAAATGGAGGCGTTTGTGAAGAAGGCATTTGTGATTGTCCTGACGGCTTTTCAGGAGAGTTGTGTGAAATTGAAGACCTCTGTATTACCGAAGATATAGATTGCGGTGCTTATGGAAATTGTGAAGGTGGTGAGTGCATCTGTGACCGAAGCTACTATGGAGAAACTTGTGATGATTACTGCTCGGAAGGCACTTACAATAACGGTTCTTGCACATGCTTTCAGGGCTATGAAGGCCCAAACTGTGACACTTTGAGTAGAGATAAATTTATTGGAGTGTACACCGTACGATCGAATAAACAGAATGGAACTAAGTTGAGTAATATCACCGAAGGCGATTGGACTACCCAAGAGAAATGGAAAATAACCCTACCAAACCTCGTCTTTGATGGCGATACTGACGGATGGGGAGAAGTTGAGGTAGACCAAGTTACCTTTCCAAACCAAAAGGTTAATGGCATCAATTCTGAAACTTATGGATACAATGTTGAGATG
>JALRDM010000288.1 GCA_023262195.1 Salibacteraceae bacterium
GCAAAAGGGCCATCAATTTCCTATCACGATTGGCCTGTGCCTCCGCAACATTCGAGATCGGAATGGCTTTTTCAAAATCATCTTTGAGCTTTTCCTGAACTATAGAGGCCCAATTAACGTCTTGATAATGACCAATATCGAAATTCCGATACATAGCACCATATCGCTCAACATACTGCGCAATTCCGCCAGGCGCATTTAAATGAATGGTTTGCATTGGCCCCATAAATGACCACCGCAAACCCAGCCCATCGCAAATAGCCTTGTCAAGATCAGCGGCTGAAACGATGCCACTGCCGACGAGTTTGAAAGCTTCTTCGAGCAATGCGCCCTGCAATCGATTGACGACAAACCCATCGATTTCTTCATTGAGCAATATTGTTTCACGGCGGCATTCCAGCATGATATCGTTCACTTTTGAGACTATATCTTTACTGGTCCATGGGCTTGGAACAATTTCAACCGCTGGAATAAGATGTGGGGGATTAATCGGATGCACTACAAGGCACCGATATCGTCCCTTAATCTCTTCGCAATAGCGAGAGGCCGAGATCCCAGAGGTAGAACTGCAAATCGGAACGTCTTTTTCGCTGATTGCATCAAGTAATGTGGTGATTTCTTTTTTTATAACTGCGTCTTCAGGTCCGTTTTCCTGAATATAAACAGCGCCGTCCACAGCCTCTTCCAGCGTTCGAGCGATCTTAATACGCTCTGACATTCGCGTTGCCTCGGGTTGAGTGATCAATTCAAACTCTAAAAGATCGCAAATGCGCGTTTCCATCGAATGCAAGACACAATCCATGACCTTGGCGGATTTGTCATAGAGCGCCACATCAAATCCAGCACGTGCAAAGACCGCCGCCCAGCCTTGACCAATTAAACCGCATCCAATTATGGCCATTTTTTTCATATTGCTTTTCCTTTATTGTCGATTTGCGATGTCTGAATTATCGCTTAGAAGGCAACCTGATCCCCACCTTTCAAGCCAAGGATATCACGCGCTTCTTGCGGCGTTGCGACTTGCAAACCAAGATTCTCAATAATGCGGCGCACTTTTTCAACTTGTACGGCATTCGAAGAGGCCAACTCCCCCTTCCCAGCCCAAAGGCTATCTTCCAACCCAACCCGTACATTGCCACCCAATGTGGCAGACTGCGTGGCGATACGAAATTGGTTGGCCCCCGCACCCAGCACGGACCAGCGATAGGCATCGCCAAAAAGTCGGTCCGCTGTGCGTTTCATATGCATGACATCTTCAGCATGCGGGCCAATACCGCCCAGCAAACCAAACACTGATTGTACGAAAAATGGAGCTTTAACCAAACCACGATCAGCAAAATGTGCCAGATTATAAAGATGCGAGATATCGTAACACTCGAACTCAAACCGCGTACCATTGCCGTAACAGGTTTCCAAAACATACTCGATATCTTGAAATGAGTTTCGAAAAACGAGATCACGCGATCCTTCCAAATGCGCATACTCCCATTCATATTTGAATTCTTTAAAACGCCCCAACATCGGGAAAAGACCGAAATTCATAGAACCCATATTCAATGAAGCGCTACCTGCTGATTTCCCATTTGTTGATCACGATGTAACTAAGAAGGCTCTCGGCGCAATCGTCGACAAGCTTGCTGAGTTCTATCCAAAGGTCACAGTTGCACAGACTCTCGATGCGCTTAAGTCGCTCGGTTTCCA
>JALRDM010000376.1 GCA_023262195.1 Salibacteraceae bacterium
AACAACACAGCATCACTCGATTCAGCCAAATTGGTGGATTTGGATACGGCTTCTTCTAAGCTATCAACTAGGGCGATGGTATCAATCTTACCACGAAATTTTTCACTCAATTCCGTTTTTGCCTGCCCCATGATTATTAAAGCTTTCACCTTGTTTGTATCAATCTCATCAAATAGTTGATAGTCCTCTTCGTATTGACATGAGCTGGCAATCCAAATAATAGGCTCTTCAAGGCAGTCAATTGAATACCAAGTAGAATTGATATCGGTTGATTTGGCATCATTGATATAATCAACACCATTGAAAGCATCTACAAACTCTAATCGATGCTCAATGTTAGCCATGCGCTTAAGGCCAGCTTTGCGTGCTGAAACTAATTTATTCTCAAGGGCTGCTTGTATGTTTTTGATGTTCGATTCCATGGTGGTAGTTTAAAGGTTTCGTACGGCTTCTTTGAATTGACGTCCTCGGTCTTCGTAGTCTTGAAAAAGATCAAAGCTGGCGCAAGCAGGGCTCAACAAAACGGTGTCTCCCTTTTCTCCGGCCTTGTATGCTCTGTAAACAGCATCTCGCATGTTGTCCACTTCCACAATTTCTACCACTCCATCAAATGCTGCCTTTAGTTTAGAGTTATCCTTTCCTAGGCATACGATCAATTTTACTTTCTTCTTTACCATTTCCATGATTTGATCGTAATCGTTGCCCTTATCTACTCCACCTGCTATCCAGACGGTGGGTGTTGACATGCTTTCAAGCGCGTACCAAGTAGAGTTAACATTGGTTGCTTTTGAGTCGTTGATGAAGTTCATTCCATAAACGGTATTTACATGTTCTAAACGATGCTCAACGTTTTGGAAATCGGTTAAGCATTCACGAATGATGTCTTTTCTTACTTCCATGATGCGTGCGGCAATACCTGAGGCCATGGAGTTGTAGAGATTGTGTTTGCCCTGTAGGGCGAGTTCTTGTATGGTCATAGTTAACGGATTTGAATTGGGATTAATGGTTATTTGTTTATTGTTTGCGAAGGCGTTTGTGCCCTCATGATTATGAATTTTTGTTTCGTTTAAAGTGAAAGGAGCATGCTTTGCATGAAGCTCATATTCTTGCATGATTTTGAGGGTCATTGGGTCATCGGCACAATAGATGAACCAGCAGTGTTCATCTTGATTTTGTGTGATGCGCATTTTGCTTCGGGCATATTTCATCACATCATACTCATACCGATCTAGGTGGTCTTCTGTAATGTTCAGAAGCATGGCTATATCGGCCTTGAACTCATACATGCCATCCAGTTGAAAACTGCTTACTTCGAGTACATACCAATCTACATCTAGGCCTTCAGCTACTTGGGCTGCAAGGCTCATTCCTACATTGCCCGCGATTCCCACATTCAACCCCTCCCGTTTTAAGATGTGATAGGTGAGTAGGGTGGTGGTTGTCTTGCCATTGCTACCCGTTATGGCAATGAAGCGTGCATTGCTATATCGAGCTCCGAACTCAATTTCACTGATTACTGGAATTTCTCGCTCTCGCAATGCCTTAATCAAGGGGATGTGATCTGGAATGCCCGGGCTTTTGACCACTTCGTCAGCATTAAAAATCAGCTCATGCGTATGCGTCTCTTCTTCAAACGCTATGTCATTATGTAAAAGAACGTCTCTATACTTCGTCTTCAATTGCCCGCCATCACTGAGAAAAACTTCATAGCCTTTCTTTTTCGCTAAAAGGGCGGCTCCAACACCACTTTCTCCTCCACCAAGCACAACTACTCTCGACACTGCTTATCTCAGTTTGAGGGTAATGATGCTTACCACCGCCAGCATGATTCCAACGATCCAAAAGCGCGACACGATTTTGCTTTCGTGAATGCCTTTTTTCTGGTAATGATGATGCAGCGGTGCCATGAGGAATATTCTTCGACCCTCGCCATATTTCTTTTTGGTGTATTTGAAGTATGCCACTTGCATAACCACACTCAGATTCTCAATTAGGAATACACCACAGAAAATGGGGATGAGCAATTCTTTCTTTATCGCGAGTGCAAACACAGCAATGATGCCCCCTATGGCCAAGCTGCCTGTGTCACCCATAAAGACTTGGGCAGGATATGAGTTGTACCATAAGAAGCCAATACAGGCACCAACAAAAGCGCCCATGAAAATCACCAGCTCTTCCGAATTTGGAATGAACATGATATTTAGGAAGTCCGCGAAAATGATATTGGATCCGAGGTAGGCGAAGATGGCGAGGGTCAAACCGCTTATAGCCGAGGTGCCACCGGCCAGACCGTCTAACCCATCAGTCATATTTGCCCCATTGCTAACTGCCGTTACGATGATTATAACTACGATTATGTAGAGCAACCAAGACCAGTCGGCTAATTTATCTCCCGCCCAACTCAAGAGCCATCGATAGTCAAATTCGTTGCCCTTTATGAATGGAATGGTTGTTTTGGTGAGTGTAGATTCTACCCATTGAGTTTCTTCTGAAACGCAGCCTTCTTCATCTTGAACTTGATAAACTACGGGTGCACCGGCATCATCAAAGGATTTGTGTTTAATGGTTACTTGATCATTAAAAAACAGGATGGATCCAGCAATGATTCCAATCCCGATTTGACCAACAACTTTGAATTTGCCAGCCAAACCTTTTTTATCCTTCTTAAAAACCTTGATATAATCATCCGTAAAGCCTATAGCTCCGAGCCATACAGTTGAAATAAGCATTAACCAGATGTAGGTGTTATGAAGTTTGGCAAAGAGTAGTGTGGGAATGAGAATGGCGCTCAGAATGATTAAACCGCCCATTGTCGGTGTCCCTTGTTTTGCCATTTGACCTTTTAAGCCGAGATCTCTTACCGTTTCGCCTACTTGAAGTTTGCGCAGGTATTTGATAATCCTACCCCCAAACATCATGCTTATTATAAGCGATGTAAATACCGCCATGGCAGCGCGGAAGGTGATGTACTCAAATACACCTGCGCCAGTAAAATCAAGAGAATGGAGATATGAGAATAGGTAGTAAAACATTAGTTGACCAGTTTCAGCATTTCGATTAGGATTAACATGTCGTCAAAATCAGAGCGAACTGTGTTGATTTCTTGATAGGTTTCGTGGCCTTTGCCTGCTACAAGAATGATGTCACCGCTTTCTGCCATGGCAGCTGCAGCCTTAATGGCTTCTCTTCTATCGGTGATGCTGAGGGTTTTCTTTAGCAGCGTTTTATCCACGCCCGCTTCCATATCTTTTATGATTTGTGTAGGGTCTTCTGTGCGAGGATTGTCGCTGGTGAGCAAGACTTTATCGCTGTGTTTTGTGGCAATATCTGCCATCACCGGACGCTTGTCTTTATCACGATCTCCACCGCAACCAATCACGGTGATTACTTTTTCATTTCCTCCTCTGATATCATTGATTGTATTCAATACATTTTTGAGTGCATCAGGGGTGTGTGCATAGTCTACAATTCCAACAATGCCATTATCTGTTCTTAAATACTGAAATCGACCTGCGGGTGGATTGAGGTTGCTTAGCATGGTCAATACCTCAAGTTTGTCTTGGTTCAGCAAGATTGCTGTGGCGTAGGTGGCTAGTAAATTATAGGCGTTAAAATGCCCGATCAGCTTTGACCACAATTCATTTCCATCAACCACTAGATTTAGACCTTGGAAGTGATTTTCAAGAATTTTAGCTCTGAAATCAGCGTCCTGTTTCAAGGCGAAGGTGTATGGAGTAGACTTTGTGTTCTGCACCATGATTTCCGCATGAATGTCATCTTGGTTTATGAGTGAAAACGCCTGATTGGTCAGATCATCGAAAAAGGCCTTTTTGGCTTTGATGTAGTTATCAAAGGTTTTATGGTAATCAAGGTGATCGTGTGTGATGTTCGTGAAAAGAGCACCTTTAAACCTTAACCCACTAATCCTTTTTTGGTGTACTGCATGAGAGCTTACTTCCATAAAGCAGTATTGACATCCTTCTTCCACCATTTGTGCCAGTAGCGCATTTAGTTGGATTGGATCAGGCGTTGTGTGCGTAGCGCTTACTTCTTTATTGCCAATCTTGTTGACAACGGTGGATAACATTCCCACCTTGTATCCAAGTGCCTTAAACAGCTGATATTGAAGAGTGACAACTGTGGTTTTTCCATTGGTGCCAGTAGTGCCAACTAAATCGAGTTTTTCGGAGGGGTTTCCGTAAAAGTTAGAAGCGATAACACCTAGGGCCTTTTGTGAGTCCTTCACCCGAACATAGGTGACCTCAGGTCTTTGAACATCTGGAAGAGTTTCACAAATAATGATGTTGCATCCCTGATCAAGCGCGCTATCAATAAATTTATGGCCATCTGTTTGGGTGCCACGAACAGCAATGAAGGCGCTGAGCGGATCGGCCAAACGGCTATCGGAGCATATTTTTTCAACAGCGAGATTGGTGCTCCCAATTAGTTCTTCGAGCCCTGCTTTGTATAATATGTCTTGAAGAAGCATCATGATAATTCAAGAATTATTCGTTCGCCTTTTGTAATTCTTTGTCCTGGGTCTATCGATTGACTTTTGATCGAACCTCGGCCTTTGATAGATACCGTAAGTCCAGCATTTTCAAGAATGTAA
>JALRDM010000386.1 GCA_023262195.1 Salibacteraceae bacterium
TATATCACCTCATGCGCTACCTTGAAGACAATGGTAAAATCGAGGAAATACAGTGTAGTAATTCGGACATTCTAAATATATACTCCAATGTGGTGGTGCAAATGATACGTGATGGAGAGAAAGAATGGGAATATATGGTGCCCAGTGTGGTGGCCAAGATAATTAAAGCGAAGGGGCTATTCGGATGCAAAGACGTGCAGGAGATCGCGAGTTAAAACAGCGATTTAGAATGTTCCGACCCAGTAAGTGTATTGCTCAAACTCCTTCGGAATGCCAGGCACAGAATCAAATAGGCCGTAAATAGCGCTACCGCTACCCGACATGGATGCATAGACAGCGCCATTCTTAATCAAGTTTTCCTTAATCGATTTAAGTATTGGATATTGAGGAAATACCGACTCCTCAAAATCATTGAAAACGCATTCTTGCCAAGATTCAATAGGAAGTGATTCTAGCATCGATAAATCTAACCTTGGAGATTGTGGCTTCACACCCGCGTACGCCTCTTTGGTAGAGACTGAAATATTTGGATGAACTATGAGTATATGCCAGCCCTCTAGAGACAAAGAGATCGGCTTTTCATTGGTTCCTGTTCCAAAAACAAACTTGGCCTTGTTCTCCCAAAAAAACGGACAATCACTCCCAATTTTGGACAGCAAAACCTTAGCGTCCTCGTTCGAAATATTTAGATCATAGTAGTCTTTGAGTGCTTTCAAGCAATGAGCAGCATCAGAACTTCCCGCACCTAATCCTGCGCCCATCGGTAATGTCTTTAAGAGATGAATGGAAGTTTCAGGAAGTGTATACCACTCTTCCAAAAGATTAAACACCTTAATGCACAAGTTACTAGAAGGATCACCCGGAATCTTATTGCCATATTCATAATAGTGAACCTTGTCAATTGTAGTTTCTCTCCGTGGTGGTTTCGTTTTATTCTCAGATTTTCCAGCATGAACCTCGAGCGACTCATGCCAACCCACGGGAATCATAACGCTCTCAATATTGTGGTAGCCATCTTGTCGCTTACCAGTAATACTGAGACCGATGTTGATTTTGCAGTTGGGAAAAACAATCATATTATGCGAATATTCAATTTTCTTTGCTCAAAATTTAGACTTATGGCAATATGGTTTGGTAACCCTCAACTTGAGGACGCAGTTGGAATGAAAAAAGACACGCTATTGGAAAGTCTAGGTATTGAAATTATAGAGATAACAGAGCGTAGTTTAATCGGTACTATGCCTGTGGACAAGCGCACCGTTCAACCTTATGGTATTCTTCATGGTGGTGCATCGGTTTCACTGGCCGAAACATTGGGTAGTGTAGCCGCCCATTTATCCATAGACAGTTCCAAATATTATGCTGTTGGCATGGAAGTTAATGCCAATCATCTTAGACCAGCCACCTCAGGAAATGTGATAGGAACGGCCACTCCTGTGCATATTGGAAACAACTCCCATGTTTGGAGTATTTCGATCAAAGATGAAGATGATCGGCTGGTATGCATAAGTAGGTTAACTATGGCAATCATAAGTAAGGATAGAATTAAGCGCTAGTTTTTCATACAATTTTTTCTAGCATCTGCAGTTTATGACAGGTAGTGAGAACACTATTTATCTTCATACTGATTATGGTTGGCAGCATTACAAGATTGTCATCACAGAGTACAAAGTACGATACGCTCGACTTTTTTGATCACTCGTCATCGCTAAAATATGCGAGTATCACCATGCTTAACCATGCAATAGAGGACTCAATGATCTCATTAGATCATCGAATTCTTGTTATTCCAAAAACCAACCATGGTTTACAATATGATATACTCTTAACTCAACGAAGGTTAGAAACAGCGATGGCATACCTATGCGCTATAAATTCAGATGATTCCACATTAATTGACGATAACACCTTGGATATTTCCTCAAGAACTGTATCCTTTATCTGCGAGCGCTCTGATCCAAATGCCAACTATTCTTCCAAATAAAATGGTAAAAAAAACCGGCCTAAGCAGGCCGGCTGACGAGAATTAACTCGTCTTGCTACGGATTGAGGATTCCTTTTTCTATTACTCTGAATCCTTAATTAAAACCAATGTAGACTACTCAAGAGGACTAATAGAAATTTGAGACGAAAATGTTGTGAAACGATAAACTTTGCAGGTGAACACATCTGTTCCTCCGATGTTATGCAAGACTCAAGATGAAATCGCAGCCCTAAATGAATCCTTATAAGAATATGAAATGGGGCCTAATCGGACAAACTTTGCCCCGTATGAGGTGATGAAAGACTTATTTATCGCATACGACTTATGAATTCGGATGAACCTGTCTGATGGCGAATTTTCAATCGATTTAATTAGACTTTGACGGCTTAGCACCACTCTTTGCTTGGTATGATATTCCACATGTATATTGTCTGCTTTCAAGTATAAAATATCGTCCAAATTGACCATCTGAGTTTTATATCCATCCTTGATATTGATCTTCTGATCATCCGATTTCACCTGCTGTTGAGAGTGCATGGTAGAAATCTCCACAGCAGAAAACAAATCTTCTTCATTAAAAGGCTTAATCACGTATGCCCCTGGTCGAGATAGCTTAGCCTCCTGCACCGTCTGCTTATCTGCATAAGATGTTAAGAATATATATGGTATGTCCCTAGCGGCTATTTGCTCTCCCAATTTGATTCCTTCCATCCCACCTTCAAGGTTAATATCCAATACAGCAAAGTTGAACTTACCATTGCTGATATACTCTTCTGCTTTAGACAGATTATGAGCAACACCAATTACCTGATGCCCGAAGTCTTCAAGCATTACCTTGACCATTTCGGCAATAATGCTCTCATCCTCAATTACAAGTACCTTGAGGGGAACAACTGAAATAGGTTTATTATTCATAATCTTCCTACATAAAGGTTACTCCAACTAGATTTTACCCAAAGTAGGAAAGGTAAGTTCTTTACACGTTTGACCTTTAGTCTAATTCGTGAACAAACAAGCCGCTTCGGAGCTTTGGTTCAAACCAAGTCACTTTAGGTGGCATGATGAGGTCCGCATCACTGATGTCAATGAGTTGCTGCATTGTTACGGGATACATAGCGAAAGCTACAGCCATTTCACCTGAGTTAACTCTTTTCTCAAGCTCACCAAGTCCTCTAATACCACCAACAAAGTCAATTCGCTTATCTCTTCTTAGATCCACGATATTTAGCATGGGCTCTAAAACCTGCTTCGATAGAATGGTAACATCCAATACACCCACAGGATCATTGTCATCATAAGTATTGTCATTGGCAACTAACTTATACCATTCACCACCCATATACATACCAATATGGTGCAGTCTTTCAGGACGATACTGGCTAGACATTGATTCGATCGAGAAACTCGACCCTAACCGATCTAAGAACTCTGATGGGGACATTCCATTTAAGTCTTTCACCACCCGGTTGTAGTCGATTATCTGCAATTGATTATCCGGAAACAATACGGCCATGAAGTAATTATATCGCTTACCATTGGTAGCCGATCCGTTGTCAGCATCACGAAATTCCTTTCCAACCAAGGCGCCTGCGGCTGTTCTATGGTGACCATCAGCCACATAAATTGATGGTACACTTTGATCAAACATAGCTTCAATTGCTTCAATCTCTGACTTTGCCTCTACTCGCCAGAGCACATGCCTAACGCCATCATCGGCAGTAAAGTCATATTCTGGTTTATTTGATTGCTTAACCCTACTCACCAAATTATCAATACCATCAACATGTGGATATGAGAAAAAAACTGGTTCAGCATTAATTTTCCCTACTCTGACGTGATTTTTTCTATCCTCTTCTTTGTCGGGGCGTGTCAACTCATGTTTCTTTATGACGTTATCAAAATAATCGTCAATGGCACAGCAACCAACCAAACCCGTTTGGGTTTTGCCATTCATAGTCAATTCATAAACATAGTAGCTGTCATCCCCATCTTGGTTCATAACACCAGCTGACTTCAGTGCCTCGTAGTTCTCGCGTCCTTTCAAGTAAATTTCTTTACCATAGACATCAACATCGTCACCGAAATCAATCTCGGGTTTAATTACATGATAAAAGCTGTGACTTTTTCCCGCTGCCTCATCTCTTGCCTCGTTAGCATTCAATACATCGTATGGCCTACACGCCACTTCCTTCACTTTATCAGCTACTGGCCTTACTGCTTTAAATGATTTAAAAATGCTCATATACCGTTCGTTAGTCTTTCAATATTTTAATTATTTGATCAGCCAATTCAAGGCCAATTCTATCCTGCGCTTCTACCGTACTGCCGCCTATGTGCGGTGTCGCAATGATTCTCGGATGCTTTAACAAGTCTTCTCTTGGGGTTGGCTCATTTACAAACACATCTAGCGCAGCAGCCTTAATCCTATTGGATTCTAATCCTTTCATCAACGCGTCCTCATCGATAGATCCGCCTCGGCTGGTATTAACGATTCCAACTCCGTCTTTCATTAGTTCAATCTCCTGCGCTCCAATGACAGCATTTCCATCCGCTTGCTTAGGTACGTGAATGCTGATATAATCAGCCTGCTTTAAACAATCTTCCAAGGAAGATCGCTCAAGTTCGACACTTACCGTATTGCCGGCAATATCAAGCGGTAAAGTTTCAGAAGTGTTGCTTTCTCTATTGGTGTACATCACTTTCATTCCAGCACCTAGAGCATACTTAGCTAACTCTTTACCAATTCCGCCAAAGCCAATAATTGCCAAAGTTTTACCACGTAGCTCTGTGCCTTTGCTGTAGCTTTTCTTCAATGACTTGAATTCAGACACACCATTCGAAGGCATTTTTCTAGCCGCATCATAGGTAAACCTTGCCATAGAAAACAAGCTTGAAAAAGCAAGCTCTGCAACGGATTGTGAACTGGCAGATGGTGTATTTATTACATGTAAACCTTTGTCTCGTGCATATTGCACATCTATATTGTCCATACCTACTCCACCCCTACCGATGAGCTTAAGATTTGGACATTCGTCAATATGATTTTGGCGAACCTTTGTGGCGCTCCTAACAAGCACACCAACGAAATTTCCTTCATTGATACCTTGGGCTAAATTTTCCTGATCTACTTTATCCGTGACTACTTCAAAGCCGTGGCTCTCCAGTTTGGATTTTCCAGCATTGGATATACCATCATTAGCAAGAATTCTCATGAGTTGAATTTTGAGCTTTTTATTTAGAACTATCGTTAATTTTTCTACTCGTTTTCTTGACCACCACCTCCTTTTGCAGCCTCTCTGGCTTTGGCTGCAGCTTCTTTTGCTGCTTCACGCTCAGCTTTTGCGTTCTCTTTTGCTGCTTTCTTAGCGGCCGCCTCTGCTTCCTTTTTAGCTTGCGCTGCAGCTTTTTGGGCAGCTGCTCGAGCTTCTTTTCTTGTGTCTCTCCATTCTGAAGATTCTGCTTCCTGCTCTTCCGAAAGTTCAACTTCACCCGCGACTTTCAGTTTCTCCACAATCGCATTAGCTTCCTCAGCAATTTCATTCAGCAATGAGCGCTTTTCTGCCCCTTTAAATTCTTCTAAAGCCACATCAATCATTGCCTCTTCACCATCTGGACTCGTCTGTTTGCTTTTGTAGTGGAAGTTGGTGAACGTGTAAGTGTAATCCTTCTTATCAGCATCTAGGATTAAATCATAGGTCAGAATTCGGTCTGTGTGCGTGTATCCTACACCAAACACCTTTTTTACGATGGGTTGAGACAC
The DNA here is from genome assembly GCA_023262195.1 of Salibacteraceae bacterium. Lineage (GTDB taxonomy): Bacteria > Bacteroidota > Bacteroidia > Flavobacteriales_G > Salibacteraceae > SHAN690. The sequence goes on from JALRDM010000386.1 coordinate 5,745, forward strand.
ATTCACTACCAATCCCCTGAATAGCGTATCATCCCTCTGGATGGAGTGCTTGTAATCACTGAACTCATCCATGGCCCAATAATAAAACCGATTGATTAACTCACCTGAACCTGCCCTACTTACAGACATGGTCTCCACATCTTCTGGGAGTGTTACAATATATTTTTTTGTTGACTTATCCGCAACAATTTGACCTGTGACGTGCACACTTGCCGCAAGCACGATGAACAGGATGGAAAATAGCTTTTTCATAATTAGGCAAATTTAGTTTCAAATGCTTTCATGACATCAACAAGTGCTTCAACGCTTTCTAAAGGCAGGGCATTGTACATACTAGCCCTAAAACCACCAACAGATCGATGCCCTTTGACACCGCTTATTCCAGCATCATTGCACATATTCAGAAATTCGCTGTTCAATGCCTCGTCAATACCATCATTTAGCACAAAGCATGCATTCATCAATGACCTGTCTTCTGCCTGTGCTGTGCCTTTAAACATCGAGTTTCGGTCAACTTCATTATACAGTGCTGTTGCTTTACCTTGATTTGTTTTACCAATACTTTCCAGTCCTAACTCTTTAATCCACCTTAGCACAAGCATGCTGCAATAAACCGCAAATACCGGTGGCGTATTGAACATAGAATCTTTTGATGCGTGGGTTGATAGATCGAGCATGGTGGGGATATCAACAGAAGACTTACCGAGCACATCTTTTTTGACGATGTATAAGGTTGTTCCAGCAGGACCCATATTTTTCTGTGCTCCAGCATAAATCAGGTCGAACTTACTGGCATCTACTGGTCTACTAAATATGTCTGAAGACATATCACAAACTAGAGGCTTATCAGTCTGAGGTATTGTGTGGAACTCTGTCCCAAATATGGTGTTGTTTGATGTGTAATGTAGGTAGTCACAATTATCAGGCACCACAAAATCTTTTGGTATAGAATTGTAATTAGCATCCTTTGAAGAGGCCACTTCTATAGCACTACCAAGCCACTTACCTTCTTTCAATGCCTTATTTGCCCATGAACCCGTATTCACATATGCTCCTTGTTTGTTTTCACGAAGCATATTGTATGCACTAATAAGAAAACCAAGGCTAGCACCTCCTTGCAAGAATAGCACCTCATAGTCGTCACCTAAGTTGAAAATCTCTTTAACAAGGCTTCTAGCCTCATCCATTACCGCCACAAACTCCTTGCTTCTATGTGACATTTCGAGCAAACTAAGACCAGTGCCGTTATAATCGACTATTGCTTGAGAAGCTTCTTGAAAAACGTGCTTTGGCAAAATACTTGGACCTGCACTGAAATTATGGATTTTGGACATGAGTTTCTAGAATTTTAATTAAATGGCGAATTTGTGAAAATTTTATTGGATAACTCGCCCATCAGCTACATATGACGGGCTATTCACACGGCTTAAAGTTTTATACTTGAGATAAGGCACTCAGTACGATCATTTGAGTCCACGTAAATGTACTTGAAGGCAATGCGATCAAGCAAGATTTCACCTTCTCCTGTGATCTCATAACCTCTAAACATTTGGGGTGGCAAAGAAAATTGAGTCCGTGAGGTGAAATCAAATATAATTTCACCAGCGTATAGCAGCTTATTAGGGCCAAGACTCGATTGCTTAAGTTGAACCGTGTCTTTGCTTTGAGAGTTGGAGCAATTATCATCACTTAAGTAAGACCCCAGATAATCTGAAAAGACACTCTTTTCACAAGCATCACCTTCCCAATACTCATCACAATTACATGTTCGGTTAACGCAAATACCTTGCTCACAACCATAGCGACAATTATTACAACCGAGCAATAGCAGCGCAAAGCAAATCGTGAGTGTGGATGTAATCTTCTCAATTATCACTGCACAAACGGTCTATTTAAAATTATTCCATTCATCCAACATGGTTTTTTGTTTATCGTGGTGATACCATAATTGAACTTCTTTGACAAACTCTGTGTATGGCGGTTTGGGTTCAGGTTTATTCTTGAATCCAATGACCTTTTGCTGCACAGGATATGGCCGTGGACCCCACTCAGCCAACAGTTCAAATTGATCATTCAAAAACAACAAAAAAGGTATTGACCGTCCGCCATTCGTGAGGTGATGATCAATTAAGTCTAGATGCTCATCTCTTAAAACTAGCTTAAAATTAATGGCCAAATGATCCATAACCTTGGATGCAACTGGAATAATCTGCGCAGCATCTCCACACCAGCCTTCTGTAATGGCCAACACATTGGTTGCGCCAAGTGCTTTTATTCCGTGCATTTGATATTCCGAAACTTCGAAAGTTTTTAGGATTCGCTGCATTCTTCTTAAGTTCATTTTAGAATATTCGAGCAAATCTTCACTTTGATTTGGCCCAGTTGATTTTCCTTCCGCAACTAACGTTTTCACTAACGATAAATACTGCTCGAAGGTCATCCCCTCATTCCACTTAGTGCTATAGTCTGTCATAATTGATTATTCTCTATTAAATCTGCAACTGCTTCCCCTACAAAACCCGCGAGAGCCACCCCCATTCCACTTAGTTTCACAGCGGTAAGAAGTCCATCTGGTTCAAGCCTTACTACAGGCAGTTTGCTCTCGCCAAACGCCATTATACCCGCCCATCTGGAATGAATCTGGAGTGGTGAGTTTAATCCAATCGATTTCTGAAGAATACGCTCCAAACTCGATTGAATGCTCATATTCAATTCCATGATATCCGTCTCTTCGGCCTCAAAGTCTTCATTTCTACCGCCACCTATTAAAAGCCGTTGGTTCACATTTCTCAAATAGTAAAAACCTCTATCAATATGCAAATTGCCCCGAAAGTTCAAATCTGGAATGGGCTGAGTGATTAAAACCTGACCACGCCCAGGAACGATATTGATATCATCGTACAATTCTCTGGCATAGGCATTGGTGCAGATAATCGGTCGATTACAGGTCATGGTGATTAATCCTCGCGATAAATCATTGACCATCAATTTGTATTTCGAGTCCGACTTACTTATGGATTCGATCTTGCAACCTACGCGGAACGATACTCCCAATTCGGTACAATACCGTTCAAGGCTTTTGACCAATTTACCAGGGTGTAACTGACCCTCACTTCGTATATGCAATAGTTTTTCATTGTCACCTAAGCTAATTCCAAACTCACCTGCATCATCTTGTAC
>JALRDM010000417.1 GCA_023262195.1 Salibacteraceae bacterium
CCTTCCGCACCAAACATTGACAGGGCCCACGTGGGCCCTTTTTGTTGTGCTAGATTAAAAAATAATGCTGACGCTTGAAGAAGTCGCGAGAAATGGTGTTCTTGGGTCGCCGAGATCGACTTGTATACCGTTTAAGCGGTGGAAAAGTAGTGAGTTGACGCCGCAGTGGCCCATCCCTATACTTCAGCGCCTCTGATTGGGCGCTTGCGCCTAGTCAATGTGCCATTGATCTAATATACCGCTCAAGGTAGCGTAGTTTCTGAATCTAAACTTAAAACCAGGCCGCTTATAGTCAGATCCAGCAACTTCTAGCCAAACCCTATCGTTCCAGTCATCAGTGTTGCTTTGGTTTCCTTCGGTTGACCAAGCATATTCCCATCGGTTTTCATTGACATTAAAAAAGTCTACAATTAACGAGTCCTCTTCATCGGGAGCATTTCCCAACCCACCTGCTTGATAGAAAAACGAAAGATATACGTCTTCCATTTCTGGGTCTAACGCAAATGGCTTGGACTCTAATGTGTCTGCTGGGCCATAGGTGGTTTCGCTGCTGATATCATAAGGAACGCCTGAGGCGTCCGTGCCATCAAATGTTGCAACACCCTGAGTCAAGAAGTTTGAGGCGAATGCATTGTTAATATAAGCGCCACCGCGATTCTCTTCATTACCAGGTTTAATCCAGTGTGTTTTATCATCATCAACAAGATAAAGTGTGTCAAACTCATTGATCAAAACATCATCTGGATCTAGCGTATCAAACGTAATGGTGCCTTCACCAATGTTCACTAAGCTTATGACGTTTGTCCAAGCCGTATCAAAATCAATGGGATTTCCAATACTATCGTAGAATTCAATAAAAAGTGGAGGATTGGCCTCGTATACTAAAGGGCCACTTAGGGGTTTAGTTATCGAGTAGGTTGTATCGAATTTGATCTCTAAAGTCGCGGGTATGTCTCCATTGGCACTGAATTCAAACAATACATTAAGACTTACATTTTCATCTCCAACTTGTGCATCATAAACCTTGGTCCTATTTTTTGAGAAGTCATCAAAAAATGGAAGGGGAAGAGTGTCGATTTCATAAATAAAGGGTAGCCGAGCGATTTGCCTTTGAGATGATGTTGCATTTGCTTTCGTTGAGCTCCTGAGGGCCTCATTATATCTTAATGGAGCCAGCTTATCCTGAGCCAGCGATGGTAATGTGAGATATATCAATATCCAACCTGAAAGCAATAACACTCTTATCATAAGATGCTCGACTTGATTGAATCAACATTAACAGGAGGGATGAGGTCTAGGTTTGGACTTAATTTAATGTTGATGGCTTCACCAATCCGTGCATCGGTATTAGGGTTGATACTTTGCCAATATACTCTTGCAGATAGACTATCACTATCACTTTCACAGTCACTGTAAATAATTGCGCCTTCATTCAATTGATATTTATTGAGAAGGGTTTTAGCCTCATCAAAGTTGAGCCCATAAAGAATTGGGGTTGCCACTATTGCGTTTGAACTATTTTCTCCAACCACTAGATCTATTTTGCTACCCTTTGGTAATTTACTGCCAATTTCAACAGATTTATCATTTAGCTCAAGTCCCACAGCACAACCCTCGCACGGATTTGATTGAGGAATTAATTCCCCGATTTCAAATCCCCTCCTAGTGAGTTTATTAATTGCGATTGCCATTGTTTGATCTAAAACGTTGGGTACTTCTACTTGTGGGGTTTTGTAACGAGAAACGGTAAGATATATTTCACGGCCGGTTTTGACACTAGAGAGTTCGGGTGGATTTTGATCAAGAATCACCCCTCCTCGTTTGTCTTGGACATAAAGCGAATCGATAACTACAGCTCTCAAGTCATTTTGTTTGAGTAAAGCTTCGGCCTCAATAATGTCTGATCCAATTAATTCTGGAACCGAAACCGCCTCTCCTGATCGTGTGAATTGTTGAAGATACAAGTAGGCGCCTATCAGAAGAGAGCCGGCTACTAATGCTGCTAAACATAGCTGAATTAGGAATGTTTTAGATAAAATGAATCGAAACATCGGCCAAAGATATTCGTACTAAGAATGCGGAAAGCATCAATGCGTTTCTTACTCAGATTTTATCACATTTGCCGAAACGTTAGGAATTAATGGAAGGAAAAAAGGTCGTTATTACAGGGGGAGCAGGGTTTATAGGTTCACATTTGGCCGAAAGACTTGTGAATCAAGGAAATGAAGTGGTCATCATCGATACTCTCTTGCGAGGCAACAAGATTCCTAAACCCATATTTGATAAGGTTAGTTTCCACAAGGTTGATGTGGCGGATCGAGATGAGGTAACCAAACTCTGTAAAGGAGTAGATGTGATTTTTCACTTTGCGGCAATTTTAGGTGTCGATATCGTTGCAGATAATCCTATCGAAACGATGGAAACCGAGGTTAATGGAATGCAGAGCGTTGCCTATGCAGCATCTGTAAATCGAGTTCCAAAAATCGTTTATGCTTCTACTAGCGGTATTTATGGCCACTTGGCACTTGAAAAAAGTGTGGACGAAGAGATTTTAGTTGATCCAAGAACAAGCTATGCAATGGCCAAACGATACAATGAGATTTATTTGGCTTCATTGTTTGAAGAGAAGGGCATCGAGTCCTTGGCCTTGAGGTTTTTCAATATTTATGGTCCGCGTCAAGATAATAGGATGGTAATTCCTCGATTTATGGAGCAAGCTTTATCAGGTAAGCCACTCACCGTCTACGGTTCGGGTCAACAGACAAGAGACTTTACCTATGTTGATGACGCGATTACAGCCACCATTTTACTGGCTGAAAAAGTCAGAGGCTTCGAAATCTTCAACATCGCTAATGAGCGAGAAGCTAGCATTCAACAGCTAGCTGAAACAATCATTTCGTCAAGCAATTCAAACTCCACGATTCAGCATATTGATGCACCGAAAAAACGATATGATTATGAAGTGGGTCGCAGGTTTGGTAGTAGCGAGAAATTAGAAAAGGCTACAGGCTACAAGCCAAAGACTTCATTGAAAGAAGGTCTAGAGATTCTATTCAACAATTGATACGAGTCTGTGCTTGTTGAAAAAGGCGCAAATGATCTAAGATTTTGAATAGTTGTCGCTCTAATTTTGATAGAGTGAGAACAATAGCAATAATCTACGGGGGGTTCTCTGGAGAGCGTGTGATTTCTGAAAGAAGCGCGCAAGTTTCCAAGCAGAATATTGATAGTAAAAACTACAGGTCTTTTCTGGTTGACATATCTCGGGAGGGTTGGTTTTGTCATATTGAAGACGAGATCATACCAATAGATAAAAATGATTTCACCGTAACCTTCAAGGGCGAAAAAGTCAGTTTTGACGGAGTTTTTTGCGCAATACATGGTACGCCAGGTGAAGATGGTAAGATTCAAGGCTATTTTGACTCAATCGGAATTCCATATAATAACTGTGGTGTATTGGCTTCAGCGTTAACCTTTGATAAGGCTGCCTGTAACCGCTATCTGAGTGCATCCGGAGTGAAGGTTGCAAAATCATACTTAGCAAGACTCGGAACAGAAAACGATACAAAAGCAATCATTGATAGAGTGGGACTACCTTGCTTTGTAAAGCCAAATGACGGAGGTTCGAGCATCGGGGTGACCAAGGTCAAAGAAGCCTCGCAGCTTATGGATGCTATAGAACACGCACAAAGTGAAGGAGTGGACGCACTTATTGAGTCCTTGCTTGTTGGGGTGGAAGTTTCATGCGGTTGCATGAAGATTCAGGGTCAAGCCAAGTCATTAGGGATAACCGAGATTGTGCCGGGAAACGAGTTTTTTGATTTTGAATCGAAATATAATCATGCGGGAACCAAGGAGATTACGCCTGCCCGCATTGAATCCGGCTTATACACAGAAGTCGAAAACCTCACCGAACAGATCTATGAGTGGTTACATTGCAAGGGGATGATACGAGTGGATTATATGATTTGTGACAATGGGATTTACCTAATCGAGGTGAATACTACTCCCGGATTGAGCGAAGCTAGCATTATTCCTGCACAGGCTAAAAATGCGGGCTATTCGCTCGAGCAGTTCTTTCAACTAGCGGTGGACGAAATGTTTCGTTAGCTAGATTTCTGATGAATAAACTCAATGAGTTTTTGAACCGCGATTGCTCTATGACTTATTCTGTTTTTTAGATCCATTGACATTTCTGCAAATGTTTGTTCATGGCCGTCAGGTTTGAAAATCGGATCATAACCGAATCCATCTTGGCCAGCTGCTTCTTCTGTGATTGTACCATCAATCCTGCCAACAAAATCATAGTAACTGTCTTCCCACCATAAACTGATCACCGTTTTGAAATGTGCTTTTCTATTGGTTGCACCTTTTAACGCTTTCAAAAGCTTTTTGACATTGTCATTATACGAACAGTTTTCTCCAGCATACCGAGCTGAGAAAACTCCTGGCCTACCGTCCAAATGATCAACCATAAGGCCTGTATCATCTCCAAAGCAGTTGGTCTTGTATCTTTTATAGAGGGTGTCGGCCTTGATTTTTGCGTTTTGTTCAATTGTTAAACCATCTTCTATGATTTCACCTTTAAACCCCATTTCGCGCATAGAAATTACTTGAATACTATTTGGCATTTTGTTTTGTACCTCGCGAATTTTATCCTGATTAGAGCTTGCGAAAATGAGTTTGTGTTTAGTCATCGATTTTTAAGCGAAAGAAAATTGTGGTTAAGAGTAAACTGAAAAGCGGCAGGAGTGGAATTCTAAATCGCACCAATGCACCAAAGTTTGGGGTCGATAATCCAATGCCAAATGCGAATGCCACACAAAACACCAAGCAAAAGGTTAGGAATGCGCTGGAGCGCAAATATTTAAGTGTGGTAAGCGGATTTTTAAAGGTCAGAATCGAAATGGTTAAGAAAAGCAATATGGTCGTTTCTATTGCCGAAAACAGCATAATTGCACTGTTTACGTTGAGCACCGTAGGACCGTAAAACCCCCAAAATGTAGCTATCGGGAATTTAGACAATACACCTACGGTATTAGGTTCAATTGTACCGATATCAAAATTATTACCACCATAATAATCCCTTTTCAAATCTTGCTGCGATACAATTGCTTTTTCAATGATCTTCTCCGATGAATAATCTCCTAAAACGGCAGAAAATGTACCGAACAAGGCAGACAAAATGACGATCAAGAAAATGCCAAGTGTGGGTAAAATAATTACACGAAGTATTGGGTTAGATAGCTTTGTTATCTGGTCATAGAATATCCAAAGTAGCGCACTGGACAGAAAAACTAGGATAATGTATGGCTTAATAACAGTGATAAGGGTTGCAAAAACTACGATGGAAAAAATCCGCCAAACGATGAGTCGTTTCTTCAGAAAAACCCAGTAGGTGCAAGAGATTAGCAGCAATAAACTTGCATAGGTTATGGAGTCTTTACTTATGCCACCTCCCCAAAAGAGGACGCTGGGAACAAACAGGGTGCATACACTTAAAATACGAGATGGCGTAGAATAAAAAGTAGAGATGGTTTTATGAAAATCCCAGGCGGGTAAAAAGAAAAGACAAGCCAACAGTATTGACGTGAGCATATAACTGTTGAGTCCAGCAAAAGAGAAAACGGTAACAAATTTTGAAACCAAATAGGTGGAATTTGCTGCACATATATACCGATACGGAAATCCGGTATTGGAGTTGAAGTATGAATAAATCTCAGAAGAATACCCAGAAAAAAGCGCTTCCAAACCTTGACTTGGGTTCTGCAAGATGAGCTTGTTCAGGGCGCTGGCAACTTGAAAATATGCCGTGGTATCGCCTCCTCCATAATAGAGGAGGTAAACGCCCGTGAACCCCATCACACCTGCAACCTTAGCAAAGAGCCCCCAGCTGAATAACCTTCGATCTTTATCCGATGGGATTATAATTGCCATGAAAATTGGAATGATCAGGTAGAATGGAAGTAAAAGAAATTCCCAGATTTCAATTTTCACTAGAGCGAGTTGTTTCGGTTTAAAAGTTTGTTTTAAGAAATCCAGAAATAAACCAATCCCGGCCAATGGGGCATGATCTATTAGTGTCAAATATATTTAGCCTCAATAATCTAATACATTTGGCCGCTTATTTCTGGATATGAAAATATTAATCACAGGCGGGGCAGGTTACATTGGATCTCATACAATAATTGATATTCTTGAGAATACGGAACATGAGGTTATTTCAATCGATAACTACTCCAATTCTAGTCCAGCTACGTTTGATCGAATTCGGGAAATTACGGGTAAGACCGTTCGGAATTACAATATTGATCTTACAGATTATAAGTCATTAAGGGATGATTTCTTTGCTAGAGAGTCTGACCTAGATGGAGTGATCCACTTTGCAGCGCTTAAGGCGGTGGGTGAATCGGTTGAAAAGCCTGTAATGTATTATCATAACAATCTAAATAGCCTGATCAACCTGCTGAAATGCGTGGAGAAATTTGACATTAGGCACTTCATTTTTTCTTCCTCTTGCACCGTATACGGTAATGCAGAAGCTCAGCCGGTAACAGAGAAAACACCTACCCAACAGCCAGAATCTCCTTATGGATATACAAAGCTTGTTGGAGAGAATATTCTGAATGACTTTTCCAAAACCAAAGAAGGGTTTAACAGCTTATCACTGAGGTATTTCAATCCGGTTGGCGCTCACGAATCGGGTCTCAATGGAGAATTACCCAAGGGCAGACCGAATAATTTGGTTCCTGTGGTCACTCAATTTGCCGCAGGCTGGTTGAATAATTTATGGGTGCATGGCAATGATTATGAAACGCGAGATGGTACGGCCATTCGCGATTACATTCATGTGTCAGATATTGCGCATGCCCACGTATTAGCCATGGAATATTTGAATGAAAACTATGGCCAATTTCAATACGATGTGTTCAACTTGGGTACGGGTAATGGGGTAACGGTACTCGAAGTGCTCAAGGCTTTTGAGAATAAATCTGGTCTCACACTTGACTATCAAATTGGTCCTAGACGCGCGGGTGATGTGGAAATGATTTATGCAGATAATTCCAAAGCAAAAACAATGCTCGAGTGGAATCCGACACGCAGCATTCAAGATGCTATGGCGTCTGCATGGAAATGGCAAAAACGATTAGACCAAATCAAGCGTGATGATATGGCTCACCACGAATGATGGTAAAGGCTCGGTAAATCTGCTCGCAAAGAATAACCCTGACAAGTTGATGACTGAATGTCATTTTTGAGAGGCCCAGTTTGATGTTTGCACGTTCATACATTTCTTCTGAAAAACCATACGCACCACCAATAACGAAACACAAATTTTGGCCGCTATAATTGAAATGGTTTTGAAAAAATTCAGCCAGATGTTCACTTGATTTTTGTTTGCCGTGTTCATCGAGTAGCACTACAAACTCATTGGGCTGAAGTCGTTTCAAAATTGCCTCACCCTCTGTGAGCTTAAGCATTGGTTGTTTCAGTTTGGCGCTATTCTTGACATCTTGCAGCTCTTCCCATTCAAAATTTATATACCTGCGAATGCGCTGCTCGTACATTTCTATACCTTCCTTCACAAAGTCAATGTTCGTTTTTCCAATAGATATTACTCTAATTCGCATTGTTCCTCTGTTATCTTTGATTGATCATCACTTAAATTCTTCCAAAATGAGAACAGCTGCATTCATTATCCTTTTGATACTTCCATTCTCAATCTTAGCACAAGATTACGCCAAACTTGGGCAAGCCTTTACCGATGGAAACACCAGTGCGGTTGGAAAATGGTTGTCACCACTGGTGGACTTATCGTTGGAAGGAAAAACACAATCGCTAGGAAGAGGAGATTGTAAATCAAAGATTCAAGCTTTTTTCAATGAAAATTCTCCGAGATCGTTCACTAAGGTACACGAGGGTGTTTCAGGCAATGACGTACATTACATGATTGGTGAATTGTCCACTTCAACTGGTATTTATCGAGTCACCGTTTACCTTCAAAAATCGGGTGAAGAATTCGAGATACAGAGCATGGAAATAGATAAATAAATGATCAAAGAACACGTTGCTCGGCTATTGGATGTTGCCGAGATGGAGGATGTAGGGAGTGGAGACCACACCAGCCTAGCATGCATAAATGAATCAAACACTTGCAAAGCAACACTCTTGTATAAGGAGTCTGGAATTGCATCAGGTATAGCTGTTGCCCAAGAAATTCTTTACCAAGTTGATACCAGCTTTAAGATAGAAAAGTTAGTAGATGATGGTTCACCCATCAAGTCTGGGCAAGTGGCCATGAAAATTGAGGGAAAGACACAAAAACTACTCACAACAGAGCGCACCTTGCTGAATCTTGTTCAACGAATGAGTGGAGTGGCTACAACAACCAAAAAATATGTTGATGCGATAGCTCATACCAATGCCAAGGTTCTGGATACACGCAAAACCACGCCTGGTTTACGATGGTTTGAGAAGCAATCAGTAAAGCACGGTGGAGGAGTGAACCATCGATTTGGTTTGTACGATATGTTTCTGATTAAAGACAATCATATAGATGCGGCAGGGGCTATTGATTCTGCTGTTTCCCAAGCCAAACAATATTGCTTGCAACTTGGTGAGCCACTGCAGATCGAAGTAGAAGTGAGAAACTTTGATGAGCTAGATGAGGTGCTTGCATGTGAAGGAGTCAACCGGGTAATGCTGGATAATTTTACTCCTGAAGACACACGCTCAGCAGTGAAAAAAATCAATGGCAGGTTAGAGGTGGAATCCTCCGGAGGAATTACCCTCGACACAGTGCGTGCTTATGCAGAAACAGGGGTCGATTATATCTCTGTGGGCGCTTTGACGCATTCGGTTAAATGTTTGGATATAAGTCTAAAAATCACAGAATGATGCGGTATCTATTGGGTGTTGTCTTGTGCTTTTTTTCGGTTCATGCACTATCTCAAACTACGTATAATTACTGGAAGAATAGAAAACCATTCGATGGATATTGGCAACAAGATGTGGCTTACAACATCGATGCAACTCTTGATGATGAATCAGATCAAATTCGTGGGATTCTTAAGTTGAAATACACCAACAACAGCCCAAATGAACTGTCTGAGCTATACTTCCATCTCTATCAAAATATGTTTGACTCTAACTCTTATGCTTCTAAAATGCGTAATGGTCAGAGAGCCCCTTCATCGGTTACAAGAAATGGAACAGAGGTTTCAAAGTTGCTTGTGGATGGAGAAAACGTAGAATTCAGCATTGACAATACCATTCTAAAGTGCGCTTTAGACAAACCAGTTCCATCGGGCCAATCTGTTGAAATAGCAATTGACTTTGTTACAAAATTCGGTGCTAAGCATGGCCGCATGAAACAGTATCAGCAATACGGTCACAAACACTTTAATGTGGTGCATTGGTATCCAAGAATTGCAGTGTATGATCGCAAATTTGGCTGGACGAAAGACCAGCATCTCGGTCATGAATTTTATGGAGACTTCGGATCATTCAAAGTCAATATTACCTTACCTGAACATTACATTCTTGATGGCACCGGTGTTTTAACCAATAGGAATGAGGTGCTCCCACCAGATTTGATGGAAAAACTCGACATAACTCAGTTTGATGACAAACCTTGGAATCAAGAGCCCTCTACAATTATTGAAGAATCATCACAAACAAAAACTTGGCGGTTTGAAGCTGAGTATGTGCATGACTTCGCTTGGACCGCAGATCCAACTTACCGCATTGGCTATGCTAAAGCTAATTTACCTTCTGGAAAGATCGTTGACTGCTACGCGCTGGCTTCAGAGCACCATGCAAATGGATGGCAAAATGCTGCGGAGTATGCGGCTAAGGTCATTGAACTTTACTCTCGTGATTTTGGCGAATATGCTTATCCAAAAATGATAGTTGCCGATGCCAGAGATGGAATGGAATACCCAATGCTGACCCTTGATGGCGGTCGTGATCCATATTATCGTGATCTACTTGCACATGAAATAGGGCACAATTGGTTTTATGGTATGGTGGGTAACAATGAAACCTACAGAGCTGCACTTGATGAAGGGTTTACTCAATTTCTCACAAGTTGGTGTATGGAGCACTTAGAGGGCGATACTATACCGTGGGACACGTATAAATCAGGCAAATATTCTGTTGAACAAAAACGGTCTACAAAAACTGCTCAGGTCTATCAAGGTTTCTACAACTCAACAATAACTAGAGGAAGAAGTCCAAACTTGAGTACACACAGTGATAAGTTTCATTCATACGATTACGGACAGGTTTATTACAAAACGGCAACCATACTATATAATCTGCAATACGTTTTGGGCGATTCTTTGTTTCTAGCGGCAATGCAGCATTACTTTAATCAATGGAAATTTTGCCACCCTTACATCGATGATTTTCGTTCCAGTATAATTCAATTTACCGGTGTGGACCTTAATTGGTTTTTTGACCAATGGCTGCATAGCGAAGAGACGTTAGACTATGCTATTACCGGGGTGCAGAGGCATGGCAAAAACGGGTTCGATATCGATATTGCTCGCAAGGGCGAGATGGAAATGCCGATAGGTTTGACAGTAACGCTTAAAGACAGTACCATCCTTAGATACTGGATTCCAATCGATGATTTTAACAAGGCAACGGATGCAACAGTACTTCCAAAGTGGATGGGCTGGAACGATTTTAACGACAAGTATACGTTACACGTGGAAACAGAAAGCAGCATTAAACACGTTAAAATTGATGAGACTGATCGACTTGCTGATGTGTATCAATTGGATAACCAGGTGCCAATGCCAGTAGAAATAACAGTCGATAATCTAAGTTATACACGACCAAAGCAGCTTTATCAAATTGAGTGGCACCCAAGTTTATGGTACAATGCTTTTGATGGTTTCAAGGCTGGTGTTCAGGCAAAGGCGGGCTACTATAATCGTTACCATCAATTTGATGTGGGGCTTTGGTTCAGCACAGGTATAGGTCAGCAAACAAATGCTCTTCCATATCAAAGGTTTGAGGATGGTTTTAATCGACTGCAGTATCGAGTCGACTATAGTACACCATTCAAAAAGCTCAATGACGATATTGACTTCATTTGGCACACGAGCTTTATGGATGGATTGGCGAATAACTCCATCGGTTGGCAATTACAATTGAGTGACAGAAAAACCACCGTAAGCCAAACCATCGGTGGCTTGTATCGAACCAACAGAGCGTCACTCAATTATCTTATTGATCCAAACTATTGGGTAGAAGATCAGTGGAACAACTTTATGGACATTGAAGTTCGTCATGTTTATTCTGCGAATCGTAAGAATCGAGGCAGCATTATAGCTCAGGTTCGGTCACCTTTCGTAGGAGCTGACTACCAATATGGATATCTCAATATAGATGCTCAGAATAATTGGTCGTTGTGGAAACTTCATTGGCGTAATCGGGCATTTATACAATACGGTTTGGGTGACAATTGGGCGCCAGAATCTCAGCTATATGCAGCTGGCGCCAACCTAGAAATGATGCAAGAGAATCCTTGGATAAGATCTGCTGGATTTATACCTGCTGGTAGCAACACGATTGGAACAAGTACGGGTTGGTTTCAATCGGGTGGAGGGCTGAATTTGCGCGGATATAATAACTATTTGCTTCCCGAGACTGATGAAAATGGAAATCTGGTTTTCGCTTACAGAGGACACTCGGGAGCATCTTTAAATTCAGAACTAGAGTTTGATGGTCTTGTCAAACCATTTCCAAAGTTGAAGCGATATATTGATTTGAATACCTACGCCTTTGCTGATGCAGGAGTGATAAATATTAACTCACCAAACGAATCTTTGAGATTTTCAAACCTTCGTGCGGATGCTGGACTTGGGGTTGCGCTCAACGTCAATTCATGGGGAAATTGGTCTGATTTGGGAAAGACCACAATTCGTGCGGACTTTCCAATTTGGATGAACAGGCCGCCAGCCGACCAGCAGTTCTTCCAATTCAGATGGTTGATTGGGGTTGACAGAGCGTTCTAAGAAGCTTTGTCTATTTCTAACGCGATTTTCTCAACCACATCGATCAGCATGAAGTCATCACTCATATCATGGTTTGATTCAATCAATGACCTTACATTGGTCGAACCTAAGGCAAATCTCACGAAAGCATGTTCTTCATAAGTGACGGGTTGCCCTATGGCTAATCGCTCGTATTTCGTTTGGTATTCATGCCCGTTTAAAACCAATCGTTCATATAAGCGCTTCAACTGCTCTGCATCGAAATAGCCATTTTTACCTTTCACTTTAACCGAAAGCAACGAGTTGTTAGTAAGCTCTTGATCAGGCAACAACTCAAAGCATTCTTTTTCTTCAAGGTAGTTGACTACGCGTCTGTTCCAATTACTTATGGCATAGGTGGCTTCTCGTTCGGTGTATTTGCTCAAGTTTTCAG
>JALRDM010000015.1 GCA_023262195.1 Salibacteraceae bacterium
CACTTTTCTAATCATTGGATTACTTTGACTAGAGTCTCTGTGAAACTGTATGTATCCATAGCCAGAGTCAGGTCGTGTGGGTTCGATACCCAGTGTAACTAAGTTACCTGTATTGATGGCGTGTTCAATGCCTGCCTCTATAGCGGTTTGAAATGTTTTTTGCTTAAGAATGATATGATCTGCAGGTGTAATTACCATTACAGACTCAGGGTCTTTCTTAAAGAGCTTGTAGGCAGCATAAGCAATACAAGGCGCTGTGTTTCTTCGGCTTGGCTCGAGTAGTATTTGGTG
Organism: Salibacteraceae bacterium; assembly: GCA_023262195.1. Lineage (GTDB taxonomy): Bacteria > Bacteroidota > Bacteroidia > Flavobacteriales_G > Salibacteraceae > SHAN690. The sequence goes on from JALRDM010000015.1 coordinate 292, forward strand.
GTTGTCAAGTTTTGGAAGATGTTGTTTGGTGATCTCCGCATACTCTTTTGACGTTACTACATAGAAGTTTTCTGGTGGACATATTGGATTAAATCGTTCATAGGTTAATTGGATTAAAGATGACCCCGTACCCAATATATCCAAGTATTGCTTGGGCATAGATTGTCGGCTCATTGGCCAAAATCTACTTCCAATACCTCCGGCCATAGCCACACAGTACACATTACTTCTATTCATGTTCTTGATCTTAAAAATGGCCGCAAATGTACGCTTCGCCTATATCAAAGAGATTGGTGTAAAGATTAACCCTATATCAAATCTATTTTGCTTTCACCATGGATGAGGTAAAACCGTCCCGTTGAGACCTCTTCACACCGATACCGAGTCCTGCGCAATTCTCCTTTTATAAACTTGCGGTTAGATGAGGTTGAAAACGCAGCGCCAAAGGGTATATCATTGAGCGTGATGTGCGATTCAGAGTCATATCTCCTTAAGGCCTTTAAAAGTCTTTGGTCACTGCAAGAGGCGGCTTTGGGTCGGTTGATATGGTTTATTATATCAGGTCTTATCTCGGATGGGAATACTTCGGCTGTGAGTAACTCTGCGAGCAAGTGTTGGTATTCAATTTTCCAGCTATCACCATGTGGTTCTTTGAGCGACTTGCGTTTTGTGAAGTCAATGAGGTGGGCTATCTCGTGCGTGAATGTGATTAGAAAGGAATATGGATTGAGATCACCGTTGACTGATATTTGTGCATGGCCATTTCCGAGTGCTTTGGGTCTAAAATCGCCCAGCTTAGTCTTACGAGGCTTTGATATCTTAATATTTACTGGATACTCAGTGACCCATTTATGAGCGATAGCGCAAGCGGCCATTGGCATATAGTTGCTCAGTTTGGATACAAACTGATTTTCGGTCATGGTATTTGAACCTGAGTAGTTTGGTTTATGCTCCAATGGGGGCAATCACAATCTTTACCCTTAAAAAGTTTACATCCTGCTAGAGTCGAAAGCAAGATCAGAACTATTGCTAGTCTTTTCACATGCATGGGGATAAAGCTACTGCAAATTGACTAAATCACGCGAGCAATAAGATTTACATTTGTGGCAATGGGGAACTTTGTATTTCATCTCGGTAAGTACATAATGCTTATTTGGCGTGTGTTTAGCAAGCCTGAAAAGTTCTCCATATATCGTAGAAGGCTGTTTGATGAAATGATTACCTTGGGATTAGACTCGCTTGGAATCATTATGGTCATTTCTGTATTCATGGGTGCGGTTATAACGATTCAAACTGCTGCGAACATCGATAGTGCTTTCATACCAACTTACACCATTGGTTTTACCACAAGACAATCTACCATATTGGAATTTAGTCCAACAATTATGGCGCTCATATTGGCTGGTAAAGTTGGCTCAAACATCGCATCAGAAATTGGTACGATGCGCATTACAGAGCAGATTGATGCACTCGAAATTATGGGCGTGAATTCATCTGCTTTTTTGATCTTGCCTAAGATTATAGCAGCAGTATTGATCAATCCCTTCCTTACTATTATTTCTATGTTCGTTAGTATTGGAGGAGGTTATGCTATTGCGATGTTCACTGATATTGTGACTGTATCTGATTATGTGTATGGAATACAACTTGATTTCAAGCCATTCCATGTCGCCTATGCTTTGATCAAAACGGCTGTGTTTGCCTTTTTGCTTACCTCAATACCTGCATATCAAGGTTACTATGCTTCTGGAAGCGCTCTGGAGGTTGGAAGTGCAAGTACACGAGGAGTTGTCTATAGTTCCATCGTAATTCTTGTGGCCAACTACGTCATCACACAATTAATCTTGATATGATAGAGGTTGGGGATTTGAGCAAGTCTTTTGGCGATAAGGATGTTCTCAAAGGAATTTCCGTGACCTTCAATGCAGGCCAAACCAATCTTGTCATTGGTGCTAGTGGAAGCGGTAAGTCTACGCTTGCCCGATGCCTTATTGGCCTTGTGGAGCCAGACTCAGGGAGCATATTATACGATGGGAGAGATTTTATGAAAATGAAGGATAAGGAACGCAAAGAACTCCGCAAGGAGGTGGGTTTCTTGTTTCAGGGAAGTGCTCTTTTTGATTTTATGAATGTGCAGCAAAATGTGCAGTTTCCGCTCGATATGCTTACCACGCTCTCTTCTAAAGAAAAGAAGGCGCGCGTAGCTGAAGTATTGGAACGCGTGGAGTTATCTGGCGCAGATAAGCTTATGCCAAGTGAACTGAGTGGAGGTATGAAAAAACGCGTTGGAATTGCTCGTGCTATTGCTCCACGGCCCAAGTACTTATTTTGTGACGAGCCTAACTCAGGACTTGATCCAATTACGGCAATCGTGATTGATAAGTTGATATATGAAATCACGAAAGAGTATAATATCACTACACTGGGGATTACTCATGACATGAATTCTGTGCTTGAAATTGGTGATCAAATTATTTTTATTCATCAAGGCTATAAGGCCTGGGAAGGTAATAGAGATGAAATATTAGTCACAGATAGTAAGGAGGTGCTGGATTTTGTATATGCTTCCGAGTTTATGAAAAAAGCGAAGCCATAAAAAACCCCAAGGTTTTGGCCTCAGGGTCTTCGAACTTTAAAAATAGAAATCAAATTATCGTTGTTGGAAGTCGTTGGTAAGGATTAATGTGCCATCGCGCCTTACAAACTGATCGTGGTCAGTAAATAGCACAATGCGCCAAGCGTATGCACCCATAGGAGCATGCTGTTCGTTGACCATTCCATCCCACTCAAAGTTTTTATCTGTTGTGCTAAACACCGTATTACCCCAACGATCATATACCTCTAGTTTCATCTCACGTATTCCGAGCGATTTAATTGACCAGGTCTCATTAATGCCATCATTGTTTGGAGTGAAACTACTTGGGATATAGAGGTGATACTCTGGTTGAACGAGCACTGTTGCTACATCTGAGCATCCATAGTCATTTGCAACCTTGAATTCAACTTCATAACCCATACCATCTGGCATAGTGATTACAGGTTCGGCCACAGCAGAAGTCAGTCCCAAATCCAAGACTGTCCAATCAAAAAAGCGAATGGTATCTGTTGACCATGATTTATCATGGAATCGCACATCGTAGTCATTGACATACTCATATTCAAAGTCAGATTCAATCTCTGAAACAATTACTTCCACTTGTCCATTTCGCACAGTATCACATTGATCGACAATTCTTACGGGATACGTTGTTGTCTCAGTTGGTTTAATGGTATGAAATCGCCCGGTTGACTGTAACGAATTCTCCCAGAAGTACTTGTAATTACCACCACCATTAATGCCCTTGGCTTCGAGCACTATGATATCGCCTTTACACATGACTGTATCATTGGTCAATTCGTAAGACAGATCATTTTTATCAGCTATAATCGCCCACACCGTTTTTTCTACAGTATCAGCACGACATCCATCCGTGAGTTTCACGGTGAATTTCTTATCGCTGTAAATGATCTCTTGAATATAAGTTGTTGTGTCTATGTAGTCATTCCAACTCATCAAATAACCAAATCCAAATCCACCGGTGGGAACGGGTGGTCCGAAATGAGCTTTCATTTCAGGGCATGCAAGAGTGTCGTTTTGTACACCTCTGATCACTAATGGATCTGCCACTGGTACATTAACCACGAGCGAGTCCACATACTCTACTAAGCCACAAACATCTGTGACTGTGACATAGTACTTTTCTGTGAGCAATGGTGCCACCACTGTGGAAGAATCGGTTACTCCATCACTCCATTGATATGAATATGGAGGATACCCACCAGACGCTACTACTCCAATAGTAATTGGGTCACCAGGACAATCAATGAGACTTACATCCGTGTCTTCTGTTTCCGTGATAACAGGATCATTCTCAACGTAAAGATTGAAGGTTTTTACTACGGTTTCTTGAGTACAGTTTCTAGTAATGGTAACGGTGTAAGTTGTATCAACTGTACTAAACACTGATATTGTCGAATCTGTGGATCCAGTGCTCCATAAAAAGTCAATATCACCGTGCCAGTTGCCATCATTAAACTGCACTCCTACGGCTATATCTACCGGTGGACTGGTACAATTGATGGTTTGTTTGTCTCCAATTTTTGTGGCTTGCCACGGTACGTTAAATACTCCAACGGTAACAAACCCAGTTAATTCTTGATCGCCACACCCATCTTCAACAACCACGGAGTAGGCAGTTGTAACAGGTGGCTGCACGTTTTGAGTTGAATCGGTGTGACCATTGCTCCAAGCATAGGTGTACGGTGGAAGTCCAGTAGGGGTGACTCCAATAAATGCGGGAGGATCATTGCAATCAAGTGTAGTTGCACCAAACATATTCAGATTCAGCGCGGGTTGGTCCACAATCGTGAGGTTAAGAGTATCATCTCCATCACACATAGTGACTGCTGAATCCGTGATTACAAAATCGAATGTCTCAAAAACCTCCGCAAGTTGATCATAGTAAATATCTATATCTAGTTCTACATGTGCACTATCTTGGGGGAAGGTGATGGTACAATCGTAGACTCCAGTGTTGTTATTAAATACACAGTTCGGAACTTGTTCATAGTCTAAGCCCATGGTGGCCGTGCCTGCAATTTTATACTCTAAAGTATATGGTGGATAAGTAGAATCTACACGATCGAAACCTAATTCCAGACTTCCGCAGCCCTCATACAGAGCGGTATCAAATCCAAAAGGATTGTAGGAGGGTTGTGGGTTTACAGAAACTCCAAAAAATTCAAAGCTTTTTGCCTTTAGAAAAACTGACGAATCAAAAATCCAATCTACACCATCACAGATAGCAAGTTTTACATGGTAAGTATCGCACGCCTGCACCGCAATTGCTTGGGTCTGGAAAACATCTGTCCAAGCACCACCAAAGTTACCAGCATTGCCAGCAGCATAGGCAAAAGCCTGAGCAGTCGGGCCAGTATTGTAATACTGGTTATAGGATGGATTTCCATTACATGGAGGAGAGCCTGTACCATTGTGGATGGAGGTGATGGCAACGGGCAAGCTTACTGTGCCCGGCACAATAGATACGTTGCGAGCATTGTTTGAATAGGTTCCATTTATTCCTGGTCCACTAATAAAAAAACCAAAGGCATCATTGTATTGCGAACAGGGATAGTTTGGCCATTCTTCTGATCCAAAACAGTATTCAAATGCCACCGAGTCATCTTGAGCGGCTACAAAATCAAACTCTAATACGCAACGATCGCGCATGATAGAAGGAGGGGTGCCCCATCCTACGGACTGTGCAACAGCTAATACATCGGCATCACCCGGGCCTTGAAAACTTGCTGATGAGAAGCCATTCACAGGAAGTGTATTGATATT
>JALRDM010000024.1 GCA_023262195.1 Salibacteraceae bacterium
CGAATTATTTTCCATCAATAAAAAACCGACTTCCCTAGCTAAAGCAGTTGACATTGCATTCATCGTAGATGCCACCGGATCAATGGGCGATGAAATTAATTATCTGAAAGAGGAATTAATGGATGTGATGATCAATGCCCAATCAATGCTCCCGTGTGCTCAAATCCGATTAGGCACTGTTTTTTATCGAGATAAGGGAGATAGCTATACCAGTAAATTCTCACCTTTTACCTCCCGTGTAGAGGATGCTATTGAATTCATTCAAGATCAACAAGCAGGAGGTGGTGGAGATTATCCAGAAGCGGTTGATGCAGGAATGTCAGATGGGTTATATCGTTTGAATTGGAGTCCAATAGCGCATGCAAAACTTGCCTTTTTAATACTTGACGCCCCACCGCATGATGAAAAAAAGACCGAAATCGAAAAGCTTAGTAAAGAGTATGCCCTTAAAGGAATAAAGATAATTCCCATTGCAGCGAGTGGAATCAACAAACCAACAGAGTTTTTACTAAAACAACTAGCCATTCTAACAGGTGGTGAGTATATCTATATCACCGATGATTCTGGTGTTGGCAATTCACACATCAAACCCAGTGGTGTTAAGAGCAATGTGGATTTACTAAAGAACCATTTAAAAGAAGTTATCGTTAAATACGCATCCGACTCAAAATGTGAATCTAATGATCAACAAAATAAACCAGACCCAAGAACCATCATTTTTGGAGACGATCAAATATTGGTTCAAAGCTATCCCAACCCAGCTTTTGATTATATCGATATTCACAGCAATATCAACATCAAAAAAGTGAGTATTTTCTCTGTTGGTGGAAAACTAATGAAACAATGGAACGACATTAAAAAAGACAGATTACGAATCGATGTCCGCGGTATAAAACAAGGCTTATATATCTTGAAGGTGGAAACGCCACAAAAGATTTACAGTTCAAAAACACTCATATTAGATGGTCAAACTCCCAATTAAGATTGGGGATACTCATTGCTAGCCTTATTTTTGCATCACTATGTCAGATTTCCGTATCGAACACGACACCATGGGTGAAGTTCAAGTGCCCGCTGAAGCCCTTTGGGGAGCACAAACTCAGAGAAGTAGGAATAATTTCAAAATTGGCCCTGAAGGTAGTATGCCAATTGAAATTGTCAGAGCGTTCGCAGTCTTGAAGAAATGCGCAGCTAAAACCAATTTTGAGCTAGGCGTTTTAGCAGAAAACAAGTATAAACTTATTGCTGCTGCGGCAGATGAAATTATTGCGGGTAAACACGATGATCAGTTTCCATTGGTAATCTGGCAAACAGGAAGCGGTACACAAAGTAACATGAACATGAACGAGGTAATTGCAAACCTCGGACATCTCATAAACGGAGGAAAACTAACTGATACAGAAAAAGTACTACACCCAAATGATGATGTAAATAAAAGCCAAAGCAGCAACGATACTTTCCCAACCGCCATGAGCATTGCTGTCTTCAAACAAGTGGTAGATTATACGCTACCAGGACTTCAAGCCCTTAAAACAACGCTCAAGCACAAGTCTCGTGAATTCAAGGAGGTCGTGAAAATTGGTAGAACTCACTTTATGGATGCTACTCCTTTGACACTAGGTCAAGAATTTAGTGGATATGTGGCGCAATTAGATAATGGCATTGCCGCTATTAATCGCGCTATGGAACCAGCAAAAGAATTAGCCTTGGGCGGTACGGCCGTTGGAACAGGATTAAACACTCCAAAAGGATATTCATCATTGGTAGCTAAATACATCGCTGAAGAAACCGGTTTACCACTGATTACCGCAGCCAACAAGTTTGAAGCTTTAGCGGCACATGATGCAATGGTAGAACTACACGGAGCAATCAAAAGAACCGCAGTAAGCGCATTTAAAATTGCTAATGATATCCGCATGTTAGGTTCTGGACCTAGAAGTGGAATTGGGGAAATAAGTTTACCTGAGAATGAGCCAGGATCATCTATCATGCCGGGTAAGGTAAACCCTACTCAGCCCGAAGCATTGACTATGGTTTGTGCCCAAATCTTAGGTAATGATGTAGCCGTTTCTTTTGCGGGTAGTCAAGGTCATTTTGAATTGAATGTGTACAAACCCGTAATTGCTGCTAATCTGCTACAAAGCGCCCGATTACTAGGACAGGCATGCCTGAGCTTCAATGATAATTGTGCTGTAGGAATCGTTCCAAACCACGATAATATCCAGAACTTATTAGAAAAAAGCTTGATGCTTGTAACAGCTCTAAATCCGCATATCGGTTATGAAAATGCGGCTAAAATTGCCAAGAAAGCTCACAAAGAAGGCACTACGCTTAAACAAGCTGCACTGGAATTAAAATTACTCACTGAAGAACAATTCAATGAGTGGGTAAAACCAGGTAACATGGTAGGTGACCCTAACG
>JALRDM010000031.1 GCA_023262195.1 Salibacteraceae bacterium
CGAGCGCCCGGTACCAAGGCTCCAAACTTCGTGTTTGCAGATGTGGTCGGAAATCTATACCGCATCAGCGAATATGAAGGTGGATTCATTTATATCCAATTCTTCAAAAACTTCGATAGCGAAACGTTAAGGCAAATGAGCTTGATGAAGGTTTTAAAGGAGGGGTACGGTGCAGATATTGCGATGTTTAGCTTTAGTACCGAAGAATCACTTTTGCGACTATCACAAATACCGAAGAAACACGATTTTGATTGGTTTTTCGGGAAAATTGGGTCTCCACAGAAGGTGATAGACTCGTATGACTTACGAGCAATGCCTCAGTATTTTTTCCTAGACGAATCGCTGAATATCGTTCAAAACCCTACTCCACCTCCCGGAGGTGAAATTGAGAGGAAGTTCGCTAAAATTTGGAACGAACGTCATCCAAATAAAATGATGCCATTTAAGCTACAGCCTCCTCAAATACCAGAAGACAGCATCGATCAGAACTAGGCGAAATGCTCAATGACGTCCACAATAGAGGGATACATCCGAGATACGACCATTTGTGGCACAGGTAATGGCTGCCAGCGCGCCTCTGTAATATCTTCCTCCGTTTGCGGTTTCGGATCTCTCAAGCTTTTCGTTTTCATTTTAAACCAGACGCTTTTCTTCAACACCACACCACGCTTATCCTCGTAAACATGATAAGTGACAAAAGAGTCTGAAATGATATGGACTTCATCAATATTGCACTCTTCCTCAACCTCCCGTAAAGCACAATCTGCAATTGATTCACCTACTTCAATCTTACCTTTGGGCAAGTCCCAAAATCCTCTTCGATGTATCAGCAGCAGTTCGCTATTATCATTCAACACATAGCCACCTCCAGCAAGGATTAATCGGTGTCTTTTTTCAAGATTCTCAACAAACTCCATCACGCTATCCATCTCAAACTCCAGGTTTTTACCTAACTGCATGTGTTCAATTGCATAAGAAACCTTATCCAAGATTAAGTTAATTGCCGCCTGATTTTCGCTTGTGGATTTGGGCCGCAAATCATCTTTGTCTTGACCAATGGAAATCCAATACTGACCGATGAAAAACTTATATTTTTGAGGCATGAACTACAGTTTCAATTCAGCGCACAAAGTAGCGGAGTTTCTATTACAAATTAAAGCCGTCACATTGAGTGTTGATGAACCATACACTTGGGCATCAGGATGGAAGTCACCGATATATTGTGATAACCGAAGAACCTTGTCGTATCCCCGAATTAGAACATTCATAAGGCAAGAAATCGTGAAAACGATAGATGAGAACTTTGGACGACCTGATGTAATCGCTGGAGTGGCAACTGGTGGCATTGCACAAGCGGCTCTCGTAGCTCAAGAACTAGGTCTTCCGCTCGTTTATGTGCGGCCCAAAGCCAAGGGTCATGGCAAGCAAAACCAGATAGAGGGAAATATTGAAACCGGTCAATCAGTCATCGTAATTGAAGACTTAGTGTCAACAGGAAATTCATCCTTAATTGCAGTAGATGCCCTTAGAGAGGCTGGCTGTATTGTAAAGGGCATGGTTGCTATATTTTCATATGGATTCGATACTGCTCGGAAAAACTTTCTAGAACACAAATGCCCATTAGTGACTTTGAGTGACTATAACGCCATTCTTGACAAAGCCATTGAATCAAATTACATCAAATCATCAGATTTAGAGTCTCTTCAAACTTGGAGGGAGAATCCATCTGAATGGGGCCAATAGGCAATTGCATATGACAATTAAAAGTGATGAGTACGCGGTAAAAACCAATGCAGAGAATGTCCTAGCGTTTGTTTCAAAACCGGCAAACTTGATTGAGATTTTACCTCAAGACCGAATTGAAAACTGGGCCTCGACCAAGCAAGGATGCTCATTTAAAATTAAAGGATTAGCACACATTACTTTGGCTGTAGGTGAAATCACCTCCAATCAGGTCGTTTACAACTCTGCAGCAGAAAAGCCATTTCCTTTTAAGTTGATTATTACCATTGGTCAATCTGAAAACGGTTCTACCATTTTTGCCGAATTCAATCCTGAGGTGAATGCCTTTATGGCAACAATGCTAAAGTCGCCAATGACTAATTTTCTAAACCACCTAGGTCAATCTATTCAGGCTAAGTACGCATAAGCTTTACCTCACCATTCACGAATGAGTGCAGCTCTCGTTCAGTTTGTATTTGAATAGCTCCAGACTCATTTACGCCTTTCAGTATTCCTTCCAGCACATTATCGCCCGTCTTAAACTTAATCTCTTGATTCAATCTATAGAGTGCTAATTGATAGTGCGTCCAAACGATGGCAGGCTTAGACTCAGCAATAGCCATCAATTGCTTGAGGTTTTTAATCACTTTTTCTAGCACCTCATCCAAATCAAATGTCTGAGACTTCAGCTTAGTCATGGATGTAGCCTTCCACGGGTAATCATTAAACTCGATTTGATTCATATTAAGTCCAATTCCGATAATGCTGCATTCCAAATTGTTTTTTTCCCACTGGTTCTCTATCAATAATCCGCAAATTTTGGCATCCCCCACCAAGACATCGTTTGGCCATTTCAATTTCCCTTCAATACCATACTCACCTAAGGTCTTGATTATCGCTAACCCAGAAGCCGCTGAAATCAAGAACTGATGATCGTGCTTTATTGCTCTGGGTTTTACATATACTGACATTAGAAGATTCTTCCCGAATTGGCTGTGCCATTGCTTTCCACGTTGCCCCTTCCCTAATGTTTGTTGGTCAGCAACCACAGCAGTCCACTCGTTCATGCCAAATTGGCTCAACTTTTTGCTGGTATAAATGTTGGTTGAGTCAACAACCGATAAACGAATAATATTACCAATGGTACTATTCAATGCCCGCAGATTTAAATTGCACAAATGAAGGAAATTGAATAATTACCTTTGACTTACACTTAACAACCACATGGCAAAAGCGCATAAAGCGTCTGATTCGGAAAAACTGGCAGAACTGATAATCGAAGGAATTCAGGAGAAAAAAGGAAAGCAAATTCAATTGCTGGACTTGAGAGACATTAATAATGCTGTTTGTGATTTCTTCATCATTTGCCATGGCAACTCCAATCGGCAGGTAGATTCCATAGCCGATTCTGTGTTGGAAATTGTAAGAGAAAAAAAAGGAGAAAAGCCGCTGAATATGGAAGGCAAATCTCAGGCAGAGTGGATACTCCTAGATTACATAAACGTGGTAGTTCATGTATTTCAAGAAGAGCTTCGAGAGCACTACGCACTGGATGAGCTTTGGGCTGACGCTAAAATAGAATTGATTAACGAATAGAATAATTGCAGAACAGAAGAGATGGCAGAAACAGGAAATAATGATGACAAGCGGATGAAAAATCCACTGAATAAAAAAAGAAAGAATTCACCCAACAGACCCTTCAATCCATATTGGATTTATGTGGTGATCGCGGGTATTTTAATCATGCAGCTTTTGGTAAGCTTCAGCTCCGGGCTAAAGAAGACTGACTTCAGAACTTTTGAGCAGGAAATGCTACTCGAAGGAGATGTGGAGCGAATCACGGTAGTGCGAAGTGAGAGTGTTGCTGAGATATACATTAAGCAAGAGGCACTTGAAAAAGAGATTCACTCTGATGTAAGAGAGAAAAACTTTGGACAGATGACCAACACTGGGCCACATTATGCACTTGAAATAGGGGGCGAAAAACTGTTTGAAGAAAAGCTGGACAAAGCTCAGGAAGCGCTGCCAGAAGCAGAGCGCATCGTTCCTGGCTATGACAATCGAAAAAATTGGAGTGAAGGATGGCTTAGCTTGTTATTACCCATAGCCATCATGATTGGTATTTGGATTTTTATCATGCGCAGAATGGGTGGCGCTGGCGGTGCTGGTGGTCAAATATTCAACATTGGCAAATCAAAAGCCGTATTGTTTGACCAAAACACCAAAGTCAAAGTGACTTTTAAGGATGTAGCAGGCCTTGAGGAAGCCAAAGAGGAGATTGAAGAGATTGTGGATTTCTTAAAGAATCCGGATCGTTACACGGCATTAGGGGCACACATACCCAAGGGAGCGCTACTCGTTGGCCCTCCAGGAACAGGTAAAACACTCTTGGCCAAAGCCGTTGCTGGAGAAGCTAAAGTTCCTTTTTTCTCTCTATCTGGGTCAGACTTCGTAGAAATGTTTGTGGGTGTGGGCGCTTCGAGAGTGCGAGATCTTTTCAAGCAAGCAAAGGAAAAGGCACCTTCAATTATTTTCATTGATGAAATTGATGCTATTGGCCGCGCACGTGGTAAGAGTGTATCTCAAGGAGCTAACGATGAGCGAGAAAATACACTCAATC
>JALRDM010000202.1 GCA_023262195.1 Salibacteraceae bacterium
GTAGGAAACGATTCCTTAAAAGAACCGTGGGTAATGATCGATAGAATTGGGGCTAATGCTTCGCACAATGGCAGCCGAATTGTGTTTGACGCTAGTGAAAATTTGCTGCTCGCAATGGGCGATGCATTCAGCAATGATGTGGCTCAGGATGTAGATAATATGAACGGTAAGATTTTGCGGATAAAACTTGACGGCTCTGTTCCCAAATCCAATCCTTTTCCAGATTCATACACGTGGAGCTATGGCCATCGAAATCCGCAAGGACTGGTGTATGGCAGAGACAGCGTCCTTTACTCATCTGAACATGGCGAAGCCACGGATGATGAGATTAACGTTATATACAAGGGTAAGAACTACGGTTGGCCACAAGTAGAAGGCTTTTGTGACCAACAGTCTGAAATGCAAAAATGCGAGAGCTTACAAGTTGAGGAGCCCATCAGCATTTGGACGCCCACATACGCACCGTGTGGATTGGCCTATTTTGATCATCCGTCAATTCCAGAGTGGAGGCATTGCTTGTTACAAGGGTTTCTCAAAGAGCGGAGATTGACCATCATACCGCTTACGGAAGATGGCCTAGCTGCGGACAATGATGCGCGTTATGATGTGCTCATCAGAAAATATGGGAGAATCAGAGATGTATTGGTTTCTCCGAATGGTAGACTGTTTGTGTGCACATCAAACAATGAGGCCAATGGTGCCACAGTGCCCCCAGATAATTACGATAAGATTATTGAGATTTTTAATCCAGATTTTGAGTACGAGTCGTTCGTGCCTGAGGTAATTGATTCCAAACCAGCGGAAGTACTTTTTCCAAACCCAACCAGCAGCGGTTTTGCGTGGTTTAAGACGCCAGGCATTACCACCAGCTTAGAACTTTTTATCTATGACCAGCAGGGAAATATGATTCGAAATCAAAGTTTACAAGAGTCATTCGCTGGCATTTGGCAAATTGATTTGAGAGACATTAACCCAGGGGTTTACACCATTCGTTACTCATCAGAAGAGGATGAAAACTATGTAAGAGTGGTAATCACCCAATAGTCTGCCGTTTCGGAAAATTTAGGGCAAAAAAAGCCCCCTGCATCTCAAGATGCAGGGGGCTCAATTCTTAAAGGATGATACCTTGTTTATTGCTTAACAAACCGGAGTGTTTCTCCACTTTCTTCTACTAGAATATATGTTCCGCTAGGAAGGCCATTCGTTTCGAAGGTGTTGGTTGAATTCATTTCAGCCACTTTAGCGCCAAGCAGATCGAATACCGAGAATGAAATTGCACGATTGAATCGGATTGACTCATTGGCTGATACAGGGTTAGGGTACAACACCAAAGAACCCTGTGCATTGATCTCGCCAATAGCCGTGGTAGTATCAAGCATATTCATCATACCTGGAGTTGTGCTATTTGAAGGAAAGGTCACTAAAGAGTCTGTATTTTCTGGATAGTATCCGTAAGATTCATCTGCACCTAGCGCAGGGATGGTGAGCTCATCGATGGTCACCATATCACATCCGTCTTGAGCGTAAACACCAAAGAAATCACCAGAAGCACTTAGTGTGAAGTTGGTGTGTAAGTCGCCTTGCGCAGTTTGATTGTCACACCACACTAGTGTGTATCCACCACTAGCCAACACCTCTGTTGAGCTTTCGGGTACTTGATATAGCATTTGATTAGCGGCATCATTTGAGAAATACAACCCTGCCAATGGGGTTGAGAAGTTACCTGAACCTAAAAGTTCAACCCAAGGATCGTTCTCTCCGTTGCCATCCGTTTCTGAAGACACATTGTTGGTCATCACCTCGTTGATTTGAATCTCCGGCACCATGGTCAGTCCAACGTTGGTATCAATATCAGCAGCAGTCATTGGAAACAACTGATAGTTTTCGAAGTACGGACTATCAAAGTCATACTGGCCACCTATTCCATTTACGTGGAAATATCCTGTTGGCGCCCCAGCAAACGCACCTTCAATATCTGTGTCTGAATCAATTCGCATTACAATAGTGTCGCCATCGCAAGAAACAATATCTACATTGCTTGAACCTCCATTGGGCCACTGAGCGGTGTCAGCGACAATCATGTTTTCGAATCGAATCGGCATAGACTCTGTTTCCTCCCCTAAGGATGTAACCAACATGGGGTCAGGAATCGCGTTTCCAGTATTGAGGAGCACAATTGAATCTGGGAATATCTCCGTTAACCCTCTGTAGAAGTCAATTTCACCTCTAACCATGATTGAATCGCCTTCGGTAACTACATAACCGTCCACATCGTTAAAATTGAAGACATTGATTCCCTCATTATCCCAGATTGTAAAGCTGAGGCCAGCGTTTCCATCAAGGTCAACACCGAGAACCACACCTTTTGTCCAACAATACACTCCCAAAGAATCTGGCTCACCATTGGCGTCCACATTGTTTATATCAGGAATTGGATAGAATGGAATCACGGGAGGAGGAATGCTTCCACAAGAATTATCCACATCGGCTGCACGCTGAGGAAAGAATTGATATCCATCAGTATATGGGTTGGAATTATCAAATTGCCCACCGATTCCTACCACATAGCAGATGGTATCTCCTTCGTCAAATTCTACGTTCCCTGGAATATCAGTATCGGGATCGATTCGCATCACTACCGTATCCGATCCATTCACGAGCGTGTAGTTAAGACCACTGACACCTTCTACCCAAAAATTTTCAATTCTGACAAGCTCTGATTCAGTGCTTTCATCTAGGCTAGTTATAATAATTGGAGTAGGAATCGCCTGGTTGGAATCAAGCTGTGCTATGGAATCCACCTCAAATTGTATCAGACCATTAAATTGACCAATCGTTCCGAATAATTGAAGTGAGTCGCCCTCATCCATTTGATAGCCATTGACGTCAACAAAGCTGAAGACATTAATACCGTCACCATCCCAAATCGTAAAGCTGTATCCAGCATTGCCATCCAAGTCAACACCTACGGTGACTCCCTTAATCGAGCATTCAACCCCAAGTGAATCGGCAACGCCATTTGCATCAATAGATGAAATGGTCTGAATATCGTATATGGGCAATGCAGCTGAAGCGCCTGAGCCTGCTGTTGTGTCTAGCGTAACTACAATATTATCAAGCGCAAACTCATCGCGGCTTCCACTCCCGTTAACATCAGCCCCAGACCAAGCGAGGTAAAGAGTATCTCCATCATTCAATGTAGAGTTAATCGTTGTTTCCTTATTAAAAGCAACCCACAAGACAGATCCTTGACTCGCCTGCAAACTTGTTTCGTTAAGGGCAGGCACATTATTAAAGGAGTTTGAATTATTAATATTCCAGCCAAAGTTGAAAGAATTTCCGCGAGCCTCATTGTTGTTTATGTAAAGGTCATAGCTTAAATAAATCGAATCGACATCCTCACCGCTATTATTTATAACCATGAGAATCATGTCACCAGGCGTCCAGTCTGATCCTGTTGGCTGCACACCAAGTGCAGAATCACCGGGTGAGACTTCAAATGAATATAATCCTCCGCTAAATACGCCACCAGATGAACCACCTTTCGCATAGTCACCGGAAGTGTAGCTCCCGCCAAAGGACGTATTACCTTGTGAAAATCCATTGAATTTCCACCCATCAGAATCAAGCTGCCCGGCCGCTGGAGTTGATGTGAGTCCATCTCCGGCAAAGGCACCATTGTTAACCCCTGAAAATGTGGCGTCAAAAGTTATGGTATCGTTGGTGACTCCTAGTGCGGTCACACTCCATTGCGCTTGTGTGGCTATCGAAAAGGCAACGGTCAAAAAGGAAAGTAATAAATGCTTCATTATAAAAATTTTGATTAGCAAAGATTAATTTATTTTCCGTCTAATCGTTACCTAAAGTTTATCAATCTGCTATAAGCGTGTTGCCACCACAACGGGCAACCGGGAGCGCTGCAGGTTGCCGTCAAGATCAAAAGTTTCCACGAGTATTACATGGATGCCTGTTCGCGCTTTTTCACCATTATCATTGGTGCCATCCCATGTGAGACTCCCCGAATTACCCAAGACTTGATTGGCATAAAGACTTCGGATTAATATTCCTCGATCATTGTAAATCGATATGCTGGCAACATAGCCCGGTTCGTTGAGGAGATAATCGATGTTTACCACATCTTGGTAACCATCATTGTCGGGTGAAATATACTCGGCACTAAGTGAAAATTCAGACACCCCAGCCGAGGATGTATAGTCTTGAGAATTTATATAACCAGGCGTAGCGTAGTTTACGGTGCTGCTTGCGCTGTGCCAGTTTTCCATATCGCTCGCGGCACGTTGCGGAGAAAGGCGCTCCAGAGATACACCATCCGCATTATCAATAAGCGCGAAGTGCATGTCTTCGTTGTAGTCAAACTGCTCCATCAGTTCACCGAGCTGGTCAAATAGAATAACTGAACCCTCGCTGTTGGGGTATGAGGGTAAATTCATAACAGGAAAGTTCTCGCCTGTGGCGCTTGGATAATTCTCCAAAATATCATCGGGGTCTTCATTGAGAGCCACATATCCATCGGCCTCGAGAAATAAGGGGTTCTCAGAGATGGGATTGAAGCGAAGGCTGTCCTTTGAATCGAAATAGGCCAAGCTCCAGCCCTGTAGATCAATGTCAAATTCACTCTGATTATACAGTTCCACAAAATCGGAACCTGACCCGCGTGGATTAAAAAGCACTTCGTTGATGACCACGTCCGTTGCGAGATGCAAGTAAGTGTTGAACTCAATGGCGCTTGTGTTCTGTTGTGCGCAATTTTTTAAACTATCCACACTTACCGTATATGTTTCTCCGCGGCTAAATGAGCTTGGGAACGCAACAAGGGCTCCAGCATTTCCCGTATTTAGACTAATACCATTGGCTTCAATGCCATTGGCCGTAATGGTGGAACGCTTCAGATCGGCTGTGTCAACCACTTGATTGTAGTTGAGCTCCAACTGATTTTGAGACACAAACACCGCGCTTAGAATTTCCAATTCCTCTTGATTGATGGATGCATCCACTACAGAGTTTATCGCCCCCGGAGTGCCTCCAAGCGTGCTTTCCGTTCCTGACCAGTTATCATTCAAACCACACAAATAGTCCGGGTTGATTCTTTCAAGGGTACCCGATTTGCCATCATACCAATCGTCTGTATAGCTTACCTGATCGATAATTTTTTCACCGAAGGCAATGAAAATGTCGTCACCACTGTTGTTGAGTGAAGGCAAGGTGGTTACGGTTGCTACATAACCATATTCGCTGAAGTCCGTTTCAAATCCATCATCGCAAATGATGGCATACTCGCCCGCAGCAAGTACGCCACTAAAAATTTCCGATTCTGAGCTGGCATCGCCAAACAACAGTCCGTTTAGCCGAATGAGTTTGTCAGATCGATTGTAGACCTCAACAAATTCTTGTGCGGGTATTTCAGCTGACTCATCTGGAGAGGCATAGATTTCATTGATGACTAAATCACACGGCTCGGGCGAAACTCCGATTCCGATAAGTATCGTGTCGACTACAATGGCATTACCCTCACAATCGGTAATGGTCGAAGAATAGATAAACGGATAAAGTTGAGTCGAATCGAGTTGCCCTTGAAGTACCATGGTTATGGACGAAAGACTTGGAGAAATGAGCACAACACTCACTTGCGGACCACCAACGACCTCAAAACTGGCGTTGGCTAAAGAAACACTATCCATGCGCTCTGAGAAAGATATGATGAGCTGGGTTTTGGTCAGAATATCTATCTGGGTAATCTCGGGCTTCGAAGTGTCTGGTGATAAATCGTAGTTAGAGTTTTGTGTACCCGGTGTGCCGCCAATGGAAGCAGTACTGGCGGACCAATTGCTTTGTCCACCGCAAGGAGTCACGGGATTTTTCTGTTCGAGGGAATAGCCACCATCCGCACGGTCGTCATCATCGTACCAGTTGTCAGAGTAAGTTATGCGGTCAATTAAGACACCGTCAACAATCAATTTCAAATCATCGCCAGTATTGTTTAAAGCTGGAAAACTGCCAAATGGGATGAGTTTTCCAAAACCGCTAAAAAGCGCGGTGTCGTTATCGTTGCATAAAATGGCATATTCTCCAGGAGCAATCATAAATCCTTGAGGAAAGGAAACGGTGTCACTCGCATCGCCAAATTGTGCATTGCTCAAATCGAAAGCAGCGGTGGAGGGGTTGTAAATCTCCACAAACTCTTCTTCGGGCAAACCCACCACTGGTGTTGGATCTGGTAGGATTTCGTTGATTACAATAGATCTGTATGTTGGCGTGCCGAAAAATGTATATTCAAATGGAATCATTTGACTAGACAGCAAGTTACCTAAGGTGTCACCAATGGCGCTGACAGTCAGCTCATAGTTTGACCCATTTACAAAGGTGGAGGCAAAACGCAACTGGAGCGTATTGTCGGTTATTTGAGTAATATTAGATGGTGCTCCAATACCTGCATTTACACTAAAGTTGCTCAGAGATTGCCCGCTTATCGGATCAATTGCCTCGCTAAACGACATTTCTATTGTTTGTGAGTCAAGAACCGTAATTTCCAATACGCTTGGCGGTTTATTGTAACCGAAGTCATCGAACCAGAATAGATCAGAGCGAGTGGAGGTGTAGTCGCAATGTACCCCAGTAAATCCATTGAACGAGTACGTTAAGTCCGTAATTACGCCCTCTATAGTGTCAGCTGGCTCTTCATCAAACCTTGATGCAACCTTCCAAGTTCCATTTGAATTTCGAATGACGGTAACCCAAATAGCCACTTCGTTTGTATTTACACGGTCATCGGCCCCATCAATGATTTTAACATCACTACTGCCATCTTTTCGAAAAAGGCTGACTTCGTCATCAGTTCCACCAATTCTTACAAAGTATCCGTTGTGGTCTGATTCTAGGTTGGAAGAATCGGACAATAAATGGAAATCAAATTGATTACTGCTTGAAGGGTTAAATCCCATGCGTACATAAAACGACCACTCGGAAACAAGGTCCAAATTTATCGGTGTGCTAAGGTGAGATTCATCTGTTTGCGGGGTTGCATTCAAATGCAATTCTTGGTTTGCGTCAATCTCGAAATCTGCAGCATCACCACTCCATGTAGGGTTATTAGTAAAGTCGCCATCGCTGAAGTCATCTTCCAACTGGGCCACTGCACAAAACGGCAAGAAAAAAATAAGCAGGATTAGATGTCGCAAAGCCCTTGTTATTATTGGGATTGAGCAAATGTAATTATCCTAGTTTTGACCTAAATTAATGGAACATTAAATCATGAGAATTGCAGTAGTGGGAGCTACAGGAATGGTGGGTGGCGTTATGCTGAAGGTGCTCGCAGAGCGAAGCTTTCCGATTACAGAGCTTTATTGCTTAGCTTCAGAGAAATCGGTGGGTAAGGAAATTGAGTTTGGAGGAAACACGATAAAGGTGATCGGATTGGCACAGGCGCTGAGCTTGAAACCAGACATCGCTATTTTCTCTGCTGGTGGAGCCACGTCAAAAACATGGGCTCCAAAATTTGCACAGGTTGGAACTACCGTGATTGACAACTCCTCAGCATGGCGCATGGATCCCAACATTAAACTCGTGGTGCCCGAAATAAATGGCAATAAATTAGTGTCAGCCGATAAAATTATCGCCAACCCAAACTGCAGCA
>JALRDM010000215.1 GCA_023262195.1 Salibacteraceae bacterium
GAACGCTAATCCATAAAGTCCGTAGGCGTTTTTAAAAAGGATAAACCTCCTTGTTTTCTTGGTGAATTTTTGTTTCTCTTTTCTTACAGGAAACCGCCTATTCCACAAGGCCGATAAAAAGCGACCAAATTTGTAAAAGACGTATACGCCAATAATTCCTCCCATTGTAGTTGCCAAGATGGATTCAACTAGTGAGTAACCGGCTAGATATGCAGATGTTGGTGAATACATGAACTTGGCAGATGCAACAAGTAAAACGCCAAAGAATTTTATGATTTCAGCAATCATTGATCAACTATGATTGTAGCTTCACTCCAAAGGCTAGATCGCCTGCATCTCCGAGTCCTGGGACGATGTATTTTGCGCTATTCAGTTCAGGGTCTATGTCAGCCACCCATAGATTGCAATCTGGGTGCGAATCTTTCAGGTTGTTCACTCCTTCTTCACTGGCAATGACGGAAGCAAAGTGTACTTCTTTGGGAGTGCCAAAAGGTTTGAGTGCCTCCATCGACACTTGAAAAGAAGACCCCGTTGCAAGCATAGGGTCGCTAAGAATTAACACTTTATCCTGCAGCGAAGGACAAGCTATGTAACCAACTTCAATTTCGAAAGAGCCTCCTTCGTTGTGCTTACGATAGGCAGAAACAAAACCACTTTCGGCATGTGGAAATGCTTTGAGTAATCCATTGTGTAAGGGTAAACCGGCACGTAAAATGGTAATCAAAACCACCTCGTTAGCATTGATCAATTCTTGGCTTTTCGAGCCAAGTGGTGTTTGAATATCTGTGGTTTGTCGAGGTAATTGTTTGCTGATTTCATAGCCCAATACAATTCCAATACTTTCAATGTTCGTTCGAAATACATCTCTACGATTCTGAACATTCACATTCCTCAACTCTGCCATGAAATTGCTTATGACAGATGCTTCGCGGCATAGACTAATAACTTCCATGGTCAATTATTTTTATGATAAGTATGGGATTCGCCATCCAGAGTGATAATGCAAATATATTCTTGACACACCGCCAAAGCTTCTATATAAGAATGCAAGATTTTCATCCTCACTGCCTTCAAAATCAAGCACTATGTTTTTGCCTGAATATTCCTTGATTATTGAGTCGAACAAGGCATGCATAGATCCTGTAGATCTGGCTTCAGGCTTTGTAGCTGTGAATAGATTCAACAAACGGTTCGTGGTTTTTACAAGCATAACATAGGCTATTGCCTTACCATCTAAAAAAGCTACCCATGTCTCCGCTTTGCCGTTGGTTAAGTACTCTGTAAATACGCTTCTAATCTCCTTATAAAATGCATCAGACAATCCTGAAAGTGCCCTTCCCTTGCCGATTTTAAATGCTTCGATGGCATCCTCGTAGAATTCGTTAGTACATCGAATGTCAATACCGCAAGCTTTAGACTTTTTTAGATTGCTCAATGCATTACGATTGTATTTTCCTGATAGGTCACCGTAAGCCGCGTTTAGGTCAAGTTCAATATTCTGTCTCTGCTGACCTGTGATCTGTATTTGACTTGTATAGTCTGAGTTGAACTTCACATCGATGCGCCAAAAGCGTTTAAGCATCCAATCGATCGCGCGGTTTATCTCATCTCCATTGTATTGAGTTGAGAAAAGAGGGCCTAGTTGCTGAGCCGTGAGTGGTTGATAAACTTGAGCTAGTGGAAATTTCTTTATACACAATGGCCAGACAATTTCATATTCAGGCCAAACCAATGCACCCCAATCTTTACCACATAGATTTAAATATTCAAACTGATAATAGTGTCGAAACGCTGGATTTGTATTAACCACACGATTCCACTCAATAGGATCGATTTGATGACTATTTAACCACCTCACTATGCAATAGTGTTTGTAGTAAGTCATACGAACCACGCTTCGATTCTATTCCTGTAAGTACTTCTGGATGCCACATCGTGCAGAAAGTCCCCCCATATGAGTTGCATTCGTTCTTAATTGCCATCATTTCTTCTTCAGGGTCTGTACTCAAGCGCATGGAAACAATGTCAGAAAAATGGGTAGGCATGAGCGTTATGTCCACCACTTCATCTTTTTGCAGGTTGAAGAATTTAAATGGATGAGCGGTTCCAGCCCTGAAGCCATTTACATCAGGAAACCCCAGCGTATAGTCAAATGTGATACCAAGCTCGGCTAAAGTGAGTAAGGTATGTGGCAATCTCCATCGCATATAATGTTGCCTACTTACATTAACTCTGCTGCTGCATATTGATCTTAGTCTTCCCAGCTCCAACTCGAGCTTTTGACCATCCTCGCAACTAAAGTAAGATGGGTGCAATCCGATCTCTGATCTAAGCGCAAGCTCGTTTACTTTTTGTGTGACAGCGGGGAGATGAATCGGATTATTTCGATCAAACCTAGAGGGTTCACCAACCTGGATAAAGAAGATGGGATTGACCCCGTATTTCAAGCATATCTCAATAATATCTTGATAAATATCGATTGGGTCTGTTTTGCCAAATAGCTGAATAGGTAGCCGCGTTTTCAAGGATGATGGCTTACGCACGGTATCAACTATGGTGGAAAGGATTGAACGTGCCAGACCCTTTTCTCGGTAATAAAACATCTGATCAACATCTACGGTCACAGCAACACGATTAGGCTCGTTGACCGGTTGATTGCTGCACGATGGATAGATCTTTTTTATTTCTTCACTCAAACCTTTCACAAGGCCATCCACGAATGCTTTTTGAAGACACCCAAATCCTTTTTGTATTGATTCGGAAGATTGAAATCTACCGTGTTCATCACTTCTATATGGAAGGTACTCTTGATAGAGTGCTAAAAAATAAAAGCATGTGGCGAGCACATCTACCTGTTTTCCGGCACCGTTTTCCGAAAACAGACATGGTACTTCTGATCGCTCCTTTTCAAATTCTACCGGTTGCAAACTTTTACCAGCGAGCAAACCGTTTGGCCTTATTTGATAGCCTCCTTCAAGAGACTTTATAGAATAGTTGAGCTTAATTCCATCATAGCCAATGAAGTCTTTCGTTCGAGTGGTTTGGATCACCTTAAAACCAAGCCTTCGAGCAAACACTTCATCGAGGGTATATCTTAACCTATTGGTTCGTTTCTCGGTGTATACTAATATCTCCGTTGGGTTATTATTCATAGCAAACCTTCATCCGCAAAGCTCGTGTATTCTTTTCCCGCTATAATAATGTGATCCAATACTGATATTTCTAAAATTTTTCCAGCCTCAACAAGAGACTTAGTGATTTTCATATCGCTTTGGCTTGGATTTAGATTTCCCGATGGATGGTTGTGGGCTAGAATTATGGCAGAGGCTAGCTTATCGATAGCAGGCTTAAAGACTAATCGGGGATCAACCACCGTGCCTGAAACACCACCTTGACTAATCCTTATCGTATCGATAACCGAATTATTTCTTCGGAGCAATAAAACATAGAATTGCTCATGATCAAGATCTGCTAAATATGGATATAGCGCATTGAACGAATCTGTACTTGAAGTAATTTTTTCCGTTTTGCTCTGCATCGAGCTCTTTCTGCGTCTTCCAAGCTCAAGAGCTGCGACAATGGTAATGGCTCGCGCTTCGCCTATTCCCTTAAACTTAATTAGATCACTCACACCCAGTTGACCTAGCATATTAAGGTCATTGTTTACTGATGCTAAAATTCGCTTGGCGAGGTCTACGGCAGATTCATTTTTTGTTCCTGAGCCAATAAGAATGGCGATGAGTTCTGCATCTGACAATACGCTTCTACCCTTGTCACGCAATTTTTCGCGTGGTCGATCATCAACAGACCATGACTTGATGGATAGAGAAGATTTGGTATTGGAGTTCATCTAAGCGTGTGGTGAAAATAAAAAAGGCCCATCAAAACGATGAGCCTTAGTCAAAATTGTGCCTAAATCTTCTTACTTCAAAGAAGCCAAATGACGGGCAACACCCGATTTTAAGTTTGCCGCCTTATTACTGTGAATAATATTCTTCTTAGCTAATTTGTCAATCATAGCTTCCACCTTTGGCTTCATGTCTTCCACCTCTTTTTTAGATGTGGATGCACGCAACGCCCTTAAAGCGTTTCTCATGGTTTTATGATAATAGCTATTCGCTTCCCTACGCTTTGCGTTTTGGCGAATTCGTTTTAAAGCTGACTGATGGTTTGCCATAGTTCAAAAAAATTGTAGCCCGTAGGGGAATCGAACCCCTGTTTCCAGAATGAAAATCTGGCGTCCTAACCCCTAGACGAACGGGCCTTTTTAAAAGGTCTGCAAATGTAATTATATCTTGAATTGAATCAAGTCTATATGATGAATTTTTAATTTGTCTTTGGATTTGTATCCGAAAACTTAAATCCCAAACGCTTTCCAGTCTTTAGTTTTAGGTCTTGACTAATGGATTTTATCTCTGCTAAATTCACTTCTTGCACCGCCCTGTATGGAGGCGTGTATAAGTCAAAGTCAATAGCATAATGCAGCGCGGCTTCTGCCACTTCCCTCATTTTTTCATCTGTAAACTTCATGGTAGAGAAATCTCTAAATAAAAAACCAAGTTGACCTCTACCTTCCACGAAAAAGTTACCCTCTCGATTCACAAATATTCTCGCCACCAAATAACCCGAGTCATTTTCACGATTAAATCGAAAGGAGTCTGTCAAAAAATTGTAGACATTGATGATTCCGCAATACCCATTTTCTGGGTTCTTAGTTAAATAAGTACTCTTATGCAATGGATTATCTGCAGGAAAAGCAAAAACATTAGTGTGCATATGAAATACAATGGTGTCGCCAGCTACTGTAATTTGAGTCTCATACTTACTGGGTGATTTCATTTCCACCACTATCCGTTCATCCCGTGGTGTGATGTAGGTATGAAGCTCCTCTGTTATAAGAGCTATTTGTCTTTTGAGAAGCTTAAACTTTTCATATGTAAGCGCAAAAACATCTTGCTTTAATGCCGCCTTTCCTGTAAGGGCTTGCTTTAGTTTTTCCATCGAACTCATTTTAATATGCTTTAGCAAAAATTACACGTTGGGAAGACGGCTTCCCCGATCTGACACAAACCCCCTCTTGTTTTTGATTGTTCAATGGAATGCATCTAATTGTGGCTTTAGTCTCTTGCTTTATCAACTCTTCCGTTTCGCTAGAACCATCCCAGTGAGCACTTACAAAGCCTCCTTGCTCGATGGCCTTTTTAAACGAATCGTAATCGTTCACCTCATGTGTATTTGTTTCTTGAAACTTCTGAGCACGGTTGAAGATATTATCTTGGATTTCGTCTAAAAGATTGACAATGTGATTTACAACCTGGTCCACAGCCACTGGCTGTTTTTCTAAGGTGTCTCTTCGAGCAACTTCCACCGTATTTTTCTCAAGGTCTTTTGGCCCAATGGCTATCCGTACTGGCACACCTTTCATTTCGTATTCAGCAAACTTAAACCCTGGTTTATATGTGTCACGGTTATCAAACTTCACGGTCAACCCATGTTTTTCTAATTCGCTTTTAATTGGAGCCACCTTGGCTGATATCTCTTCTAATTGCTCAGACCCTTTATATATGGGCACAATGGCCACATGAATTGGTGCCAATTTTGGTGGTAATACCAACCCATTATCATCTGAATGAGCCATAATCAAGGCACCCATTAATCGGGTTGAAACCCCCCAACTCGTGGCCCATACAAATTCTTGTTTACCTTCTTTCGTAGTATATTTCACATCAAAGGCCTGGGCAAAGTTCTGCCCAAGGAAGTGGCTGGTTCCTGCTTGCAATGCTTTACCATCTTGCATAAGAGCTTCTATACAATATGTTTCTTCCGCACCAGCAAATTGTTCTGATTTAGTTTTTAAACCCTGAATTACAGGCATAGCCATAAAGTCTCGAGCAAAGGTTGCGTACACATTAATCATTTGCTCCGTTTCGTCTAGCGCCTCTTTCTTTGTAGCATGTGCCGTATGCCCCTCTTGCCAGAGGAATTCAGCCGTTCTCAAAAACAACCGCGTTCGCATCTCCCATCTTACCACATTAGCCCATTGGTTGATGAGGATTGGTAAATCGCGATATGACTGAATCCAATTCTTGTATGTTTTCCAAATTATTGCCTCACTTGTTGGTCGAACGATTAGCTCCTCTTCAAGCTTAGCCTCTGGATCAACCATCAACTTTCCCTCCTTATTAGGATCATTTTTGAGTCTGTAATGGGTGACCACTGCACATTCTTTGGCAAAACCTTCGGCATTTTTTTCTTCTGCTTCGAAAAGTGACTTCGGAATAAACAGCGGGAAATATGCATTTGAATGCCCAGTATCTTTAAACATCTTGTCTAATGCAGATTGCATTTTTTCCCATATGGAAAAGCCATATGGCTTAATCACCATACACCCTCTGACCTCGCTATTTTCAGCCAAGTCTGCTTTAACCACCAACTCATTGTACCATTGGGAATAGTTTTCTGAGCGACTGGTAAGTTTTGCCATCGTAGTTTGTTTTTTTTAAATAAGTGGCAAATGTAGAAGCATAAAAACTTCTCAAAGCCGAATAATTGTAATCTACTCAACTAAAATTCTAACATCCTGTTTTATCTTTAGGCATCAAGATGTTTGGAAGTAATATTGATAAATCCCTTGCATTTGGATACAAAGAATCGTGTCAAACAAACATTTAAAGTGAGTAACACAAATTTTGGTACGGTCTTGGTATTGAGTATAAAAAATTAGAAGTTATGGCACGAATTAATCACATATACAGCATGGCTATCATCATGATGATGGTCTTTGCAAGCTGTTCGAATCAACGCTAC
>JALRDM010000303.1 GCA_023262195.1 Salibacteraceae bacterium
CCGTCCCCGTTCGTGTTGTAGGTTCGCCCGAAGTCGGATCCGGTGAACGCCGTCACCTGGTTTTCGGCCCCGATCTGCGCCAGCGCACGGTAGAAGGCGCCGAGCGAGCGGCTGATGTCGCCGAGCAGGGTGCTATGCGCACCGTTGGCGGTGTTGCCGAGGGTGACTTGGTTGTCGTGCAGGTCGAAGCCGCCGATGCGCACGAATAAAATCTGGCGCGTCAGGCCCAACTGACCTTGGGCGTTGATAAGGCGCGCCACCATGTGGAGTTGCTGCGCGAGGCTGGTGTTGGTGATGGAGTTGAAGATCGCCGCGAAGGGGCTGGTGCCGGTGATGATGCTTGAAAGCAGCAGGCTATATGAGTCTCACAGAAAAACCCCTCACTTGGTCGGTCAGCAATTCATTCCTCCAAATTCCAATACTTAGTGTGCGTAAAGAAGCCTATAAGAAGAAAATTAAGAGGGTAACTCTCAATATTGACCAGGAATATTTGACCAATCATCGTACGGCAAACCTTATGGCAACCATACCCGGAACGGATACGGCTGGAAAAAAGATGCGAGTTTATACAGCACACCTAGATCACTTGGGCAGAATGGGCTCTGAGGTTTACATCGCGGGGGCAAATGATAATGCAAGCGGTTCCGCAATGTTATTGGACATTTATAAGTATTACCTCCAAAACCCTCCTGAATTTGAAGTGCGCTTTATTTGGTTTTCTGGTGAAGAAGCAGGACTTGTTGGATCTCAGTATTTCGTTGACAATAGCCCTATTGATTTGTCCAAAATTGGTTTTTTGATGAACTTGGATTTAATGGGGGACGCTGGCAAAGGCGTCACCGCTGTGAATGGTAAGGTTCTTGAAGAGCACTTTGCAAAATTGAGTTCCATTAATATGGAAATGGGGCTCGTAGAGCAGGTTAAGGCTCGCGGGCCTGCTGCAAATAGCGATCACCATCCTTTTCATGAAAAGGGAGTGCCTTGCTTTTTCATCTATACCATGGGAGATTACAACCACTATCATGACATCAATGACGTCCCTGAAAATCTACCATTAACGAATTATAGTGAAGTGTTTAAACTCATTGTTGGGTTTATGGAAATTGGAATTTAGGGCTATCGAAATACGGTGATAGAGCCCTTCGCATTTCGTGCTTCATACACTAAGCCCCGATCATCTGTAGCAACAATTTGGTAATAACATACCGTGTGATTGTCAATCTTATTTCCAAAACGATCTGTGCCGCACCACTTAAATCTAGGGTCTTTTGACTCAAACAATAGGTCTCCCGTTCTTGTCCAGATTTGAATTTGGAATGACGCGGCTGCCTCCGCACCTTCGGCTTCAAAACAATCGTTGGTTCCATCGCCATCCGCACTAATAAATGCTTTGGCATCATGTGTTAACTTGAGGCTGCACACCAGTTCTTCTTTTCTCTCTTCTAATTCATTTTCGAACCCACCTTGGTCTTCAGCTGGAGTCTCGTCTTGATCGGCCACATTGGCTTCCTGACCCTCAACTTCTTTGTCAGCTGGCTCGGTATTCTCTCCCTTTTCCGCTAAAGCGTCAGCGCCTTTGTCTGCAGCAGAATTCACATGCAAATCATCTTTAACTTTAGGTAAGCTTTGGTTCGAAGTACCATTATCCAAATTCTCTTTTGAAATTTCTTCTGCGAGACCATCTTCAACTTTAGACTCTAATTCAGGGTTAGACACAACTAACCCCGACTGGGCGGTCTCCGTTTCTATAGCATTGTTTGATGATTGCTCCGCTTGGTTTTCGATCATCTGATTCGCATCGCTCCATTCCTCAGCTTGTGTCACTTCAGCATCAGTGTTGAAATTTGATTCGTCCGCCTGATCTGATAACAATTCAATTGAATTGACTTCCTGATTAGCTTCCTGATTAGCCAACTTCACCTCATTTAACGCTCCAATCACAGATACAGTAGAAATACCCACGACAGCAGCAGCCTTGATTAAGCCTATACTCCCACCGGAACCGGCAGCAGACTGTGCGGTAAGAAAAGACTGAATCCCGGCCCAAACGCCTTCATTCACCGGAATTTCATGGCCCTGAAGCCCCTCTTTAAACAACTTTACTATTTGATCCTGACTGTTTTCCATCAGATATTATCTCGTTCTCCAATTATGTTCATTAGATAAGTTCTAGCCTTACGGAACTGTGTTTTGGAGGTGCTCTCCGTAACATCCAACTCTTCCGCTATTTCTTTGTGTGAATATCCTTCAATTGCGTACATGTTAAAAACCGTTCTATAACCTGCAGGCATTCCCTCAATGAGTTTCATCAATTCTTCAGCCCTCAACTTACCAACTACCTTCTCACTAGAGCCAGCCAAATATTCGGCTTCGCTGATATCGACATCAATTTCATCAAGTTTCTTTTTTCGCAAGTAATCTAGGCTTGTATTGACCATGGTCCTGCGAATCCAACCTTCGAAACTCCCATCTCCTTTAAATTTATCAAGGCTTCTAAAAACCTTTACGAATCCATCTTGCAGCACATCTGCCGCTCTTTCTCTGTCGGCTACATAGCGCATGCACACTGCCATCATCTTCCCACTAAACTTATCAAATAACGCTCGTTGTGCCCTTTGACTGCCGCTCAAACACTGTTCAATCAACTCTTGGTCTGTCATCGGTGGCAAAACTGGTGGGTAAGATGCTGAAAACGAAATAAAAGTTGTCTGAACAATAGAATTTCTTTTTGAGCGATCTAATAAAATACTTTCGCTCCGCGAATGAAAATCTCAGCCAGCGTATATTCCAGTAAGGAAGGTAGCCTTAACGAAACCGTGGCAAACCTCGATGCACACGGTATTGATTATTTGCACATTGACTGTCGAGACAACCCTTCCGTGTTTGACGATATCGAGAGCATACGTTCGTATAGCGACACTCCAATAGACCTCCATTTGATCACTTCAAATCCGGAACAATACTTTGAACGCATTAATGCTCTCGGAGTAGAATTGGTGACATTGCAATATGAAGATCTTCAAGGCTATGAGTACAAAGGGGGTTTAAACTCTAAAATGGGACTTTCCATCATCACCCCAACTCCGGTGAGCGCTTTTGATGCTGGAGCAGAATACTATGACTTTATTTTGATGATGGCTACAACGCCTGGAGAAAGCGGTGGCCGATTTAATAAAATCAATTTTCGAAAAATTCGAGAATTCAAGAAGGCATATCCAAAAAAACAGGTCCATGTAGATGGTGGGGTCAATGACGAAGTGAGTTTTATTCTGCGAAACATGGGAGTTCACGCCTCTGTCGTTGGATCATATCTATTCAAAGATCAACCTCTAGGTGCTGCTTTACTTAATCTTAAAACGTATGATATTGATAGCCCCTATTCCGTAGGTGATTTTATGCGTGCAAGAGAAGAAAGCCCAATTGTGGCAAAACAAGATGCAGACTTGGAAACTGTGCTTAAGACAATTGACCGTTTTAAACTCGGGTTTGCTATATTGGAAGATGAAAACCATAAGATCATAGGAATTGTGAGTAATGCCGACCTAAGGCGTGAAGTACTTAAAAACGTTCACACGCCAACCAATATTTCACTTGAAAAAATGAT
Source organism: Salibacteraceae bacterium (assembly GCA_023262195.1). Classification (GTDB taxonomy): domain Bacteria; phylum Bacteroidota; class Bacteroidia; order Flavobacteriales_G; family Salibacteraceae; genus SHAN690. The sequence continues at coordinate 3,605 of JALRDM010000303.1, forward strand.
CAATACAAACCCAATTATTATCTCGGATGAGACCAGTGTGACCGACATGCTGAAGTTTTTAAAAGATTTTGATTTTCCAATAAACTATCTTCCAGTAGTCACCAGCAATGGTCAACTTCAAGGAGTAGTCTCATTCTTAAACCTTGTGAAAGGAGAGTTATGATTATACATACAAAGGAAAGCGCCAACATTGATAGGGTTCAACAGCTTGCAAAAGCAACCCAATCCGTTCTTTTCCAAAAAGATGAGCGCTACATTTTGGTTACCCCATCAAAAATGCAGAATCCACCGAGTGGATTTGATGTAATTATAGATCAATTCTGGCCTATGTCGAGCGATCTGCAGTTGGGTAGTCGAGCCTATCTAAATCAGACCCGAGAAGTGGCTTTAGGTGAGGTGACCATCGGTGGGTCTGCCAACAATACCATCGTGATTGCAGGTCCATGTTCCGTAGAGTCTGAAAACCAGATTCGCGAGAGTGCCAATTTTATGAAGTCATTGGGAATAACCGCGCTTCGTGGCGGCTGCTACAAACCCCGGACATCTCCATACTCTTTTCAAGGTTTGGGTTTGGAAGGGTTGAAGCTGCTGGCTAAAATGCGTGAAGAATTTGGCTTCACCATCGTAAGCGAAGTGCGCGATGCCACCCATGTAAATGAAGTAATTGAGCATGCAGACGTCATTCAAGTTGGCGCCAAGAGCATGTATGATCATGGCATTCTGCGAGCTTGCGCCAAAACCACAAAACCGGTTTTGATTAAAAGAGGATTTGGAACCACCTTGCAAGAATTTGCGCAAGCGGCTGAGTTTGTGCTATCCGGTGGTAATCCAAATGTGATGCTGTGCGAGCGTGGAATACGAACCTTTGAAACTAAAACGAGGTTTACGCTGGATTTATGTGGAGTGGCGTGGTTAAAAGAATACACCAATCTACCGATAATTTTAGATCCATCTCACGCACTCGGCTATCGTTATGGCATCTCTGATTTATCAAAAGCTTGTGTTGCTATGGGGATAGATGGGTTGTTGGTTGAAGTACACCCCGACCCATCGGTAGCCAAAAGTGATGCTGCTCAACAGCTTTATCACGATCAATTTTCCGAACTTTTAACAGCAATAACACCTGTGGCAAAAGCCGTGGGCAGAAATATCGTTTAATGATTCTCCAACGGAATATTGAATATCTCATGGAGAGCGATCCAGAAATTCAGCAGATCATCAGCGATGACCCCACCATGGCCGAGGTATCAGCATTAGCCGAATACACTGGCATTTCTTGGCAAAATTTGATTCAATTCAACCTTTCAGCACTGGAGCTGCCTTGGACTGAAATCAAGTTCATTTTCTTAGATGTGGATGGAGTGCTCACCGAAGGAGGTATGTTTTACACGGAAGATGGCGCGGAATTCAAACGCTTCGATACAAAAGATGGTATGGCCATCAAAACAGCCATGAATCATGGATATGAATTTGGCATCATTTCATCAGGTGTAAATAAGGCGATAATACAGCACCGAGCAGATATGTTTGGCATAAAGCGCGTGTATGTCGGAGGCGATTCTAAACAAGTAGTTGCTGAGCACTGGCTGGCCGATATGGATTTAGACTGGGATCAAACAGGATATATCGGTGACGATATCAACGATCTGAAAATGTTTGAAAAAGTTGCCATTGCCGCATGTCCGGCCGATGCTACGAACCCAATAAAAGCGGCAGCAAGTTTTGTGCTCGAATCCGCTGGTGGAAAAGGCTGTGTGAGAGAATTTGCTCGTTACCTTCCTCCATTGAAAAGCATTTTGTGATGGGGGGTAAAATTTCGCTTGTACCAACACCAATAGGCAACCTCGATGATGTTACCATTCGGGCTATAAACACACTAAGAGAAGTTGATTGCATCTTATGCGAAGACACACGACATACAGGCAAACTCCTTTCGCACCATGGCATTTCGAATAGGCTTCAATCATTTCATCAACACAACGAGCACAAAGTGCTTGACCGAATTGTCTCAGAGATTAGTGCAGGCAAGCATTATGCATTGGT
>JALRDM010000324.1 GCA_023262195.1 Salibacteraceae bacterium
TGTCGGTTGGTTGGATGCAGATTTTTAGCGGTGGTCAATACATGCTCGCCCAATTCAAAGCGGTGGTGTATTATATAATGCTCCAGTAAACATTCCAAATCATCCACCTCAAAGTAAAGGCTGGTACCCTCCTTTAGCATCTGCTCAAATCGCGAGGTTAACTTGTGAAGATTTGTTTGAAAGTAGTTATCGTTTAGTTCATCCATCAAAGAGTAGGTTTGGTCAAAATTAACCGAGCGCTATGGGAGATTTGAATGAATGAATTTGTGTTTTCAACATCTTTCTGAACATATATGCAAAGTTTGTAATAATAGTCGACTTTACAGGAAGTTTCGGTATCCGTGAATTGGATATTATGCTGATGCTAGACAAAGTGAATAAATATCTTTGCGGTCCTATTTTCAATTATGACTTTAATATCCTCTATTTCTGGTACTCGAGGCACCATCGGTGGTAAGCCAGGAGAGAACCTAACACCTATGGATGCAGTTAAGTTCGCCTCGGCATTTTCGTCTTTCATTAAAAAGAGCTCTGGCCAAGATAGACCAACAGTGGTTATTGGTAGAGACGCTCGTCCATCGGGTGGATGGCTGTCCAACATCGTTTCGGCTACACTTCAAGCGAGTGGTGTTGACGTGATTGATCTTGGTTTGAGTACCACACCTACAGTGGAAATAGCCGTTCCCAATCTTAAGGCGGATGGTGGCATCATTTTAACCGCTAGCCATAACCCGGTGAATTGGAATGCTCTGAAGCTCCTCAATGGCAAGGGAGAATTTATTTCTGCAGAGGAGGGTAACATCTTATTAAAGTCAATTCAGGAGGCTGAATTTGACTATGTGCCTGTGGAACGCACCGGAACTTACACCCAAGATGATTCATGGATAGATAAGCACATTGAGATGGTGCTTAATTACCCCTTGGTTGATAAAGAAGCTATTATGAAAGCGCAGTTAAAGGTGGCAGTAGATCCTGTGAATTCTACAGGTGGTTTAGCCATTCCGAAATTGCTTGAGAAACTTGGGGTGAAGCAGGTGGTGACAATCAATGGTGATGTGAGTGGAAATTTTGCTCACAATCCGGAGCCTTTAAAGGCCCACCTAACAGAAATATCAGAATTGGTCAAGTCCGAAGGTCTCGATCTTGGTATCGTAGTCGATCCTGATGTGGATAGGTTAGCGTTGATATCAGAAAATGGCGAAATGTTTGGCGAGGAATATACATTGGTGGCCATTTCTGATTACTATATGAAGAATAAACCAGGGACAACAGTTTCCAATCTGTCATCAAGTAGAGCGCTAAAGGACATAACTAGCGCTGCGGGCGAAAAATACTTTGCAAGCGCTGTTGGTGAGGTGAACGTGGTGGTCAAAATGAAAGAGACCAATGCTGTTATCGGTGGTGAAGGAAATGGAGGTATCATCGTTCCAGATTTTCACTACGGTCGTGATTCACTAATTGGCATTGCGCTGTTTTTATCACACATCGCACGGACGGGTGTTCCCATGAGCACCCTTAGGAATGGGTATCCACATTATGAAATGGCTAAGAATAAAATCGAGCTAAGACCAGGCATGAACCCCGATGAGATTATTGGAAAAATGAAAGAGCGTTATACCGCTGAAGAAACCAATGATGTGGATGGCTTGAAAATAGATTTTGAACACGGCTGGGTGCATCTAAGAAAATCCAATACTGAGCCGATAATTCGAATTTATACCGAAAGTGAGTCAGCAGCTATCGCGAATGAGCTGGCACAGCGGATTGAACAAGAAATTGAATCACTCATCTAGTTATTAAACCTATGAAAGTATATTTTGACAGCGCGGCCACCACGGCCATGGATCCCGAAGTGATTGAAGAAATGAATCTATATATGCGTGAAGACTATGGCAATCCAAGTTCAACGCATAGCTTTGGAAGACGAACCCGAGCCGCTATTGATATGGCTCGAAAACGAGTGGCTTCACATGTTAATGCCGAGCCTGGAGAAATCATCTTCACCAGTGGTGGCACCGAGGCAGACAACATGGCTATACTTTGCTCAGTAAATGACCTAGGAATTACACATGCCATTACATCCGCTATTGAACATCATGCTGTATTGTATCCTTTGGAGCAACTAGCAGAAGAAGGCAAGATCAAGCTTTCCATTGTAGATGTTGACGATCTTGGCAGAGTTGATTTGGATCATTTGGAGAAATTGCTGCAAGACAACGAGCGTAGCTTTGTTTCGCTTATGCACGCAAACAATGAGCTCGGTAACCTCTTACCGTTGAAGGAAGTTGGAGAGATTTGCAAGAGTTATGACGCCATCTTGCACTCGGATACCGTGCAGACTATTGCCCATTACAAACTTGATGTGAAAGACTTGGGAGTGCACTTTATTACCTGTGCAGGACATAAGTTTCATGGACCCAAAGGATGTGGGTTTTTATATGTAAACAACTCGATTAAAGTTAACCCGATTATTAGAGGTGGATCGCAGGAGAGGAGCATGCGCGCTGGAACTGAAAACGTGTATGGAATTTTGGGTTTGGCCAAGGCACTAGATATTGCTTATGAGAACCTTGAAGAACATAGTGACTATATCTTGGGTTTGAAAAAGTATATGATCACTCGATTGAAAAATGAATTTCCCGGGGTACGCTTCAACGGTGACGCAGAGGGAGAATCTCTTTACACTGTGCTGAATGTTTGCTTGCCTGAAACGGATAAAAAAGAAATGTTGCTGTTTAGCTTAGATATCGAAGGCATTGCGGTTTCTGGAGGTAGTGCTTGTAGTTCGGGAAGTGATGTTGGTTCGCATGTTTTGAACGCCATAGGTTCAGACCCAAACAGACCGGCCGTGCGGTTTTCATTTAGTAAGTACAATGCCAAAGAGGAAATCGACTATACCATCAAGAAGCTAAAGGCTATATATGAAATGGAGGCCATAGTCTGAATATGCCTAACCTAAACGTTACTTTCCTAGGCACGGGCACATCAATGGGAGTGCCAGTAATTGCGTGCGATTGCGACGTCTGTAAAAGCGTAGATCCAAGAGACAATCGACTTCGATCGAGCATTCTGATCGAAACGGAATCTACCACTGTTTGCATAGATAGCGGGCCAGATTTTCGCAATCAAATGCTTCGTCATAACGTAAAAAAGTTGGATGCCCTTGTCTATACGCATGAGCATAAAGACCATACTGCGGGTATGGATGATGTTCGAGCTTATAACTTTATCTTGAGAAAATCAATGACGCTTTATACCTCCGATAGGGTTGAGGCAGCGCTTCGAAGTGATTTTCACTATGCCTTTGCTGATACTAAATACCCTGGGGTTCCAAATATTTCTTTTGTGCGAATTGAAGAGGATACATTCACGGTTGGCGATATAGAATTTCTACCACTGCCAGTAATGCACCATAAATTGCCCGTGTTAGGATTTAGAGTTGGAGATTTTGCATACATCACCGATGCGAACCATATTCCTAAAGAAACTTGGTCAAAGCTCTCGGGAGTCAAAGTTTTAGTTTTAAATGCATTGAGAAAAACAGATCACCTAAGTCACTTCACCTTAAGTCAAGCTATCGATATTGCACGAGAACTAGATACAGAAAAAACATATCTCACGCATATCAGCCATCAAATGGGAAAGCATGCGGATGTAATTCAAGATTTGCCAAACGGAGTTGAAATTGCCCATGACGGACTAAAAATTAGTATCTAAATCAAGCTGTGAAACTTTATAAAAACCACAACAGATGAGTAAAGAATCGATTCTTCTAGTTGATCACGCTGAGCGCGATCACCTCCTACCACTCACCTTTACTAGGCCTGTAGCAGATATTCGAGTTGGAGCTTTCACCATTGCGGAGAAGTGGGAAAAAAGGTTTGGCTTTGATAAGGGTTACTTGACTCAAGATTATTTGACACAGGTATTCAAGTCTGATATTGGAATTTTCAACTATGCCGTAAACGGATCGGTAATACCAACTCAAGATTTTGTAGATCAATTAGAAGCGCTACAGAACGGCCAGAGCCTATATAAAGATAGAGTTTGGTTGGCTACCAAGACCGAAAACTTTGATCTGAATGAAGTAAGTAATACAGAGTCATTAGAAGCGGAATGCGAAGTGCACAGAATTGACCGCAATTGGAAAATCTTTCAACTAAACGATTGGGCGCTTAGAGAAGATTTCGATTGGATTACTCAGAACCTGGAGGCAGAATACAGCTTGCCCGAGGGAATCACCTTGATTGGAGATCAAATATTCGTTGAAAAAGGTGCAAAAGTTGGACCTTCAATAATAAACTCAACTACTGGCCCAGTTTATTTAGCGAAAGACTCAGAGGTGATGGAGGGCAGCATGATTAGAGGTGGTTTGGCTTTAATGCATGGCTCTACATTAAAAATGGGTGCGAAAATCTATGGAGCTACCACCATAGGCCCACACTCGAAAGTTGGGGGCGAAGTGAATAATTGTGTGATCCTAGGGTATTCAAACAAAGGTCACGATGGATTTATTGGGAATAGTGTCATAGGGGAGTGGTGCAATTTGGGAGCTGATACCAACACATCTAATCTGAAAAACAACTATTCCATGGTCAAAATATTCAATTATGCCCTTGGAAGGAGCGAGAGTACACAAAGTCAATTTTGCGGATTAACCATGGGCGATCATTCAAAATCAGGTATCAATACCATGTTTAACACAGGTACGGTTTGCGGAATCTTCGCAAATGTTTTTGGCAGCGATTTTCCTCATAGGCGTATCCCAGACTTTGGTTGGGGCGGAGCAGCTGGGTTTAAACATTATCGAATAGCAGATGCGCTGCAGGTGGCGGAGATCGTCATGTCCCGAAGGAGTGTTGTATTGACCGAAGAATGGAAACAGGTGTACACGCACCTGTCGGAATTGCTCAAAGCTGAATAGGCTTTCGGACAAAACTGCAGTATTTCATTGATGGCATATTCGTTGACATTAGTTCGAAAATTAAAGATGCTAAATGGTTTTTATTGGCATCATAGAAAGAAGCAATAGATGAAAGAAGATGCGTTGGGCCTATCATTACTTGAATTATCAGGAGGTATAGACGAGGGAACAGAGTTCATTCCACTTATGAGTAGTGAGGATGAAGCAAGAATGAATAAAGAGGAAGTACCCGAAGTGCTGCCAATATTGCCTGTAAGAAATACAGTGCTATTTCCTGGTGTGGTTATACCAATTACTGTTGGTAGAGATAAGTCCATCAACCTTGTAAAAGATGCCTACAAGGG
>JALRDM010000367.1 GCA_023262195.1 Salibacteraceae bacterium
CACCCATCTCTGGGAAAAGCTGTGCGTTTTGGGCAGCTTCTACCACTCCTTGCACGGTGAAATAGTGGCTGAAATTTGCTTTAGATAATTGCATGGCAGTGATTGGTGTCGCACTTGTTGTGGCTACTGCGGCACTGTCCGCAGCTGGGTCGTTTGAATCGCCATCTGCATTGCTACACGCACTCATTATCAAAGCTGCTGAGATGATTAAAAAAGTAGACTTCATGGTGTTGGTCGGTTGTGTTAATTGAACTTTTTTCATGATTATTTTCCGTAGGCGGTTACTAAGTCAAGCTTTGCATTGAGAAGCTCGATACTGGTATTGATATAATTTCCGAGGGTGGTGAGATATTGTGATTCTGCTTGTGTTAAGTCATTGCTCGAAGCAAGACCCGCATTGAACTTCGTTCGGGTGGTTTCTTTAATTGATTGTGCCAACTCAAGGTCATCGTTGATTACCTCGTAGCGTTCGAGGGCGCTTTTATAGGTGCTTGCAGCATTAATGGCCTGCATATTCAAACTTTGTTCGAGCATTGTTTTTTGGCTACGTGTCTTTTCCAGCTCAAGCTTGGCTTGTTTGGCTTGGGAATAGCGCATGCCCGAACTGAAAATGGGAACCCTTAGTTGAAGGCCCCACAGAGTAGTGGGGTAAAATGTGTCAAAAATGTCTCCGAAATCTCGACTGAATGAATTTTGACTGTGTGTGAAGAAAGCGCTTAGTTGAGGGTAGTAACCTGCTCGTGTATTTGAAAGCGACAATTCATTTAGTCGCTCCCCTTGCTCAACAGTCCGAAAATCAATGTGGTCATTGGCAGAAAAGGGCTGGTCGAGCAATGATAAAGCCTCATCAGAGCCTGCCTCAATCAAAGAGTTCATATCATCGGTAATGGTGATCGATTCGTTGACTGGGATGCCCATCTGGTACTTTAAAAGATCGAGTACAGCCTCTAATTGTCTGTTTGCAAAATCAAGCTGAAAGCTCGTATTAGATCGAAGAAGTTTAACTTGATCGGCATCTTGCTTTTCTAGAAAACCCGCTTCATAAAAGCTGTTCGTCTCAGCATAGATTTGGTCTATGTTGGTTTTGTTTTCTTCCAAGGCTTTGATGTTCTCCTTAGCCGCCACTGCATTAATGTAGGTTTTGGCAATTGACGTTTTCACCTCGCTCTCGGTCTTTTCAGCGCCCAGTAGAGAATAATTTAAATACTGCTTGGCAGTCTTGAGTCCCACAAAGTAAGATCCATCAAATAATATTTGATTTGCAGTAATCCCTCCAGACAAGGTGTGGGGAAGGCCAAATTGGAATTCTTGAAGGGCATTTGGGTCAACAGGTTCTTGAATCGGCAGTCCTACACCAGTGGTTTGTCCCACGGCCCCAATCCAATTATTAAAACCATCCCCTAAATCTACCTCAAATGGTTCCGCGACTTGTACAGGAATGTCGATGTAGTTGTTGTAAGAAGCATTTGCGCTTACCTGCGGTAAACCTATTGCAGTGGTTTCGCGGACTTTGTTTTTGCTGATATCGATGTCCATTTTGGCTTGTTGCAACTGGTAATTGTTTTTTGTACCATAAGCAACAGCTTCTTCTAGGGTAAATGCACGCGGCTCTTGAGACTGCACATTCGCTATGCATGTGACTAACAATAGAGCTGTGGTCAATAGTCTGATCATGATGGTGTTATAGTTGAATCTTTTCTTGTTTGACTTTTTCTTTGAGATACTTCAAGCCTTTTTCGCTTGCAATGCCGCGTATGTGGTAGCGCATCATTTCCAAATGGATTTTTGGAAAACTGTATTTATCTGCAGGGAAGGTTTCTCCATCCGTACACATGGGTACTTGAGAAGAGTAAAAATGAGATATGAGGAACGGATCAAGATTGTCGCGATACAATCCTTGCTCCATGCCCAGTTTTATATTTTCCTGTATGCATCCATTGATGAAGACATTCTGAAAATCAGAAAAAACTTTCCATGCTTCTGGATGATACTTCTGCAAATCATAGTTGATGGATGGATGAACACTGCCAAATTTTTGCGCCACATCTTTACTCAACTCAAATAGCTGATCAATGGCGTTTGAATGATTGCTATTCATATTGATAACCGCCTGCCTTTCACGATCCACAATAGCACGCATGGTTTTAATGACTAAGTCATTTTTATCAGAAACGTAGAGGTATAAGGTCTTTTTGGAAATACCAAGTTGGCGAGCCACATCATCCATAGTCATGCTCTTGATGCCAAATTTCATGAAGAGCTGTACCGTCTTCGCTAGAATTTCTTTACCCCTATCGTCTATTACTTCTGCCATAAATCGGGGGCGAATGTAAAAACAATATTTACGCTGGAAACAAAAAAAATGTAAAACGTTTCCTACGGGTTGTGGTCAGGTTTGCCTTAGGCTACTGAAGATTGGACATAACTCCGTATCGACACTCTTTTACTACAACCGATTCGGATTTGTAAGAAAAGCCCATTTGATAAGAGCTTCCGGCCATCATGGATTCAATGATTGGTGTGCGTATGGGGTGCATTGATGCCCAGTCAACGATGAAATTTGTACCTGTGCCATTACCCAACTCTTCTTTTCCATCAATGATGAGCCATATTGATTGTAAAGGTTTTAATTCTACGGCATGGTCTAAATACTCTCTGAGCTTTATTCCATCAGCATCATAGTATTCCACATGATTAATTTGCTCTTAATCAACCACCCACGTATGGCTACCGCGGATCAGCATGTCTAAATCACCTTCGCCCTTTACGGACACTGCTTTATCCAATTGCTCTTGCATAGAATCTTCGTAACAAGCTCTATCTTCTTGATAAAAGATGCCAAAAGGTCTTGGGAGTCCACCAGCTAACGCATCGTTATCGAAAATGCGAGATAGAATGGTGGCCTTCATGCGGTCTGAAGAATCGTGAATCCAAAGGTCTTCTTTACTAAAATCATTCAGAGAAACCACCTCAGGATTCATTCCATTCAATCGGATTCCCTTGTCTTCTTCTGCGCCAAATACCATAGGCTGTCCTTCTGAAAGGGTTATGGTTGACTCGGCCTTTGAACTTTTGTCTGTAAAGACCGCAAAAGCGCCATCATTAAAGACATTACAGTTTTGGTAAATCTCTACCAAGGAAGCACCCTTGTGCGCGTTAGCACCAGCCAATATCTCTCGCATGTGTTTTGGGTCTCTATCCATAGTACGTGCAACGAATGATGCATCCGCTCCTAGTGCCAAAGCTTGTGGATTAAATGGGTGATCCAGCGATCCCATCGGAGTGGATTTGGTGACCTGACCTTTTGGAGAAGTTGGAGAATATTGACCTTTGGTTAGACCATAGATTTCATTGTTGAAAAGCAGAATATTTACATCGAAATTTCTACGTAGAAGGTGAATTAGGTGGTTTCCACCTATAGACAAAGCATCTCCATCTCCAGTAATGATCCAGACGCTGAGGTCTGGCCGCGCAGCCTTAAGACCACTGGCCATAGCCGTAGCACGACCATGAATGCTATGAATTCCATACGTATCCATATAATATGGAAAACGAGACGAGCATCCAATTCCACTCACAAAAACAATGTCCTTTTTTGGAATGCCCGCTTCGGCCATTGTGCTTTGCATTTGCTTAAGGATACTATAATCGCCGCAACCAGGACACCAGCGCACGTCCTGATCAGATACAAAGTCTTTGGCAGTATATGTTGTTGCTTCAGCCATTATAGTGCTTGAATTATGTGTTCTTGAATCTCTTTTGATGTAAATGGCATGCCCTGAATCTTCGTAAAAGATTTGGCTCCAATTCCATATTTGGCATTGATTAAGTGCACTAATTGCCCATTATTGATTTCGGGTATGATCACCTTTTCAAAGCCCTCCATCAAGTCACCCAAGTTTTTTGGGAAAGGATTAATGTAGCGCAGATGCGCTTGACTCACCGATTCGCCAGTTGCTATGAGACTTCTCACGGCTGTGCGAATGGCGCCATAGGTGGAGCCCCAGCCTAGGACCAGTACTTTTCCTGAATCTTCTCCTTGAGCGATGGTTTGTAACGGAATATCTTCTGCTATAAGCTGAACCTTTTCTTCCCTGACTTTCACCATCAACTCATGATTTTCGGGGTCATAACTTACGTTACCTGTTTCATGGTCTTTTTCCAAACCTCCCACACGATGTTGTAGGTTTTCCATTCCCGGAATAGCCCATTCCCTTACTAAGTCTGCATTGCGCTTGTATGGAAGGTATTCACCATCATGCAATGATTTTTCTGAATGGGCGTAGTTTGGTTTTATTTCGGGCA
>JALRDM010000406.1 GCA_023262195.1 Salibacteraceae bacterium
CGCCCCTGAGGAGATGCCATTTATCGGTAACAAAACTGAAGGCACCAAGCTAAGATCAATGACTCCGGAAGCCATACTGCTGATATCAATACCTTCCCATACCACTCTGCTCTGGGCGCTGTTGGCACCGCCTAAATTCAAAGTAGCAATGCTGCCTGGCGCATACTGACGAATTTGAAAACGGGAATCTTTTTGTAAATAAGTGGCTATATCTAGTAGACCTAATTGTGTAGAGTCTACGACTGTCCTGTTTTCGGAAAAATCAAGTCCTTCCGCAAGTATAGTAGCCGTGCTGAGCGTATCCGAAGATTGCGCGCTAAGAATATGTGTGCCCACAAATAACGTGGACAGTAACCAATTTTTCATACCATCAGAATTGCTTGACCCAGAGCAATAGTTTCTAATTTTCATTGGAGGTCAAGTATTCTGGCTCCCCACTCCCACTTAACTCCTTCCCGCTATTGCAGTGGATTTGTTAAGCTTTCACTGTGAGTTACAGCTGCTGGCACAGCCCCGAACTTCAATCGGGTTCCTTTTTAAGAACCACCTCCGTGGTTCAACCTACAAGCACAAAGTTAAGTTAATGTCGGCCACTAAAGACGTTTAGAGCACTATTATATGCACTTTCTAAGGCCAAAGGATCAAGGCCGTGTGAAACCTCGTTCATTTCCTCAATCGCCGTGAGCACTTTCTCGGTAGGCATATTACCGATGAGTGCATCTGAGGCAAAAGGACAACCGCCAAAACCTCTTAAAGCAGTATCTATGCGAGTACAGCCTGCATTAATTGCTGCTTGAGCTTTGGCTGATGCCTCATCATAAGTACTGTGCATATGAGCGCCCCAAGGGACCGTGCTTTCCTTTTTTACTAAATCACAAAGCTCCACAACCTTTTCTGTGGTGCCTTCACCCGTTGTATCGCTAAGGGAAATAAGATCAGCTCCAATGGATTCAGCTTGAAGCAAGCGTTCTAGTACTAGATCTCGATGATACTCTTCTCCATACGGATTACCAAAAGCCATACTTAGGTACACAACGAGCTCCACATTATGCTTAACGGCCAACTCCTTAACCCGTTTCAAGTCTTCCATGCCGTCCTTGATATTCTTGCGGGAATTGCGCAATTGAAATTCCTCACTCACGCTAAATGGATAGCCCCAGGCATCGATAAAGTCAAATTCTGTAGCTCTTCTAGCACCGCCCTCACTGGCAATAATTGATAATAATTTCGTGTCGGAGGTTGCCCTGACTTCTTCCAATGCAGTAAACAAGGGTCGAGCATCAACCATTTGCGGCATGGCGCGCGGGCTAACAAAAGAACCTGCATCTATGGTGTGAAATCCACAGTTGGCGAGCATCTTGATGTGATTGACTTTTTCCTGGGTTGGGATAAAATCTTGGAATCCTTGCCAAGCATCTCTTGGACACTCTACAATGGAGATATGGGTCATTCGGTCTGTAATTGGGTTCTACCCGAAGTTACAAAGAACGAAGCATTCTACGCACCATTGCTGGCCCTTCGTAAAGGAAACCTGTCCAAACTTGTACCAAATCGGCACCAGCATCGAGCTTTTCTTTGGCATCCTTACCTGTAAAGATCCCACCAACGGCAACAATGGCAATATCCTCTGACAGTTTATTTCTGAGGTAGCGAACGACTTCAGTACTGCGCTCACGGAGAATCTTACCACTTAATCCACCTGCACCCATAGCTGCTACTTTCTCCTGTGATGCTTTCAATCCAGCACGTGAAATGGTAGTATTCGTGGCGACAATACCGCTGAGTTTGAGTTCGTTTACAATACCTACAATATCGTCGAGCTGACCGTCTGTCAAATCCGGTGCTATCTTGAGCATCAATGGTTTAGCACCAAGCTCTTCATTTTTCGCTTTAACCTCTTTCAGCAATGCTTTCAACGGCTCTTTTTCTTGGAGCTCTCTCAAGTTTGGCGTATTCGGAGAACTGACATTAACAACAAAATAATCCACTACATCGTGCAATGCCTCTACACCTTTGATGTAATCCGAGGTTGCTACATCGTTCGGCGTCACCTTGTTCTTACCGATGTTTCCTCCAATAATGATGTCTGTTTTCTTTTTTGCTAGTCGCAATGCCGCAGCATCCAGGCCGCCATTGTTAAAGCCCATT
>JALRDM010000416.1 GCA_023262195.1 Salibacteraceae bacterium
AAGTCTAGCCGCCCACCATTGTAATACGTGAAGTTGTCAATAAAGTGCTGACCAGGTATAAAACCTGCTCCAATGCTAATTTGTGTCGTTTTTTCCTCTGGGAAAGATTTGGTTACAACATCGACTAAGCCCCCTGTGAAATCTCCATATAGATCAGGGGTAAAAGATTTGTAGACCTTCACGTTCTCTAAAATCGCTGTTGGAAAAATGTCAATTTGCACGGCATTTACGTCTGGGTCGAGCCCTGGAATGTTCATTCCATTCAACGTTGTTTTTGTATAGCGATCACCGAGGCCTCGCACATAAACGTATTTCCCTCCTTGCACCGTCACACCGGTAACACGCTTCATTGCTCCAGATAGATCTGAGTCGCCAATTTTCTTGAATGCCTGTGAGCTAATACCATCCGACACGCTGGTCGCGTTTTTCATTTCGAGCAGCATAGCGGTTTCATTATTCCTTCTCACTGTTGCCGTGATGTCTACCGCTTCTAAAACTGCCGCATCTGTGGTGAGCACCGCGTCCAGCGAAGTCACTTCTCCCGCTTTTATTTCAATGTTAGCAAAGGTTTGTGTTGCATAAGAGATGAATGAAACATTTATGGTGTAAACCCCAGGATCGAGTGGTAACGAGTAGTTTCCATCAAAGTCTGAGGTGGTTCCCGTGCCTGGCATATCTGCAACAGTTATTGCAGCCGCAATCATGGGCCCACCAAAGTCCCCATCAGCAATGTTACCTCTGAGGTATCCTTTTTGCGCGATAGAAGCCATCGCAAATAACGAAGCGAAAAGCAGAAGGGTGAAACGTTTCATTCGTTTATTGGTTTGTTAGTTAGGTATGGGTATGAATATTAAAGCCCCAAGTGAATAACACTCGGGGCATTTACATCTGCTTGATCTGAAATCTATTATTTATGTTACAGTTCGCTGTTTTGACCAGCAGCTGTCCAACCAAACACTGATTGAAGGTTAACTGATCCACCAGCACCTGAAGTCATGAAGTCTGCCGCTCTTGTATTGTTAGCGTCTAACTCATCTGGGCAAGCAACTTCTCCCTCATCAGTTTCATCGCCATCATAAACTTTGATAGATGAGAATTTACTGTTGGTGAATACAAGGTCGCCATTTACTAGATTAGTGAAAGCATCGCTTTTATCAGCACAATCATCATCATACTTAGATCGAATCTTAACTGGCTTACCACCTAAAGAAGCGTAATCGAAAGTCACATTTGTGATTGTTCCTTGAGCCTTAGACTTAAAATCACCAGCTGATCCATCTTCCGTTCCTTCACTGATGCAAACACCATTTGTAAGCGTAAACTTACCACCTACGTGCGTTGAACCTTCTGGTCCATCAATTTCAAGTCCTTCATCTGTTCCGATTCCGTCACCGTGAATAACAGCGAAGTTGCTGATGGTACCTGAGTAGTTCTGATCTAAATCGATTCCGTCATCACCTTGATAGAATACAAGAGCGTTATCGATGTTCACTGATCCACCAAAGCACTCAATACCGTCATCAAGCGTAGCGTAAACTTCAACGTTGGAAATCTCAGTTCCTGTACCAACACCTCCAAGGGTAAGTCCATTCAACTCGTTTCCTTCACCGATTGAGATACCTCCGTGACGAATAGATACATAGCTAAGAACTCCAGAGTTATCAGCGTCATCAGATCCTCCATACTTACCGAAGTTATCGTCAGGATTAATTCCTTCGATGTTTCCTTCTGTATCGCCATTTTCTGTAGATACCTTAGCCTTACCACAAATCACAACACCGCCCCAAAGCTCGTTGTCTGTCTTTGAAAGGTTCGTACCCACCAATTGTCCTGGCTCGATGTTGTCAAGCTCAGAAGTAAAGATGATTGGTGCTTCAGCCGTTCCTTCAGCCATGATCTTTCCACCTCGGGCAACAACCAATGCAGAAGCTGCTGCTTCTTGACCTTGCTTGCCTTTAATAATTGTACCTGGCTCAATGGTTAAAGTTACTCCGTCTGGAACAACCACTTTGCCGTCAATTGTGTACACTTTTTCAGCTATCCAAGTAGTAGATGCAGAAATTTCACCAGTGATTGACTCATCGTCATACTCACAAGCTTCATCCGGATCTTCCTTAGTAGCGTTTTCTTCATAATTGCTCGCGTTCTCATCCATGCATCCTTTTCTGTCGCATGATGAAATGCTTACCGTTGCTCCAATTGCTAAAGAAGCAAGTAAAAGAGACTTTGCAGTTTTTGTAATCGTTTTCATTTGAAAATAGTTTTTGCTGTGTTGAATTTTCAGCCGCAAAGCAATGGGTGCTCTGTTAATTCAAATGACCGATTTACGATAATGAATACTTATGTTACTGTTAACTCAATGTTAGCTGACGTAATTGGTGTTCACATTCAGTTTAAACAAATACATATTACCAAAACGTTAAGCTCAGGCAGCTCACGTGCAGAAAAGTGCTTACAGAAAACTCACACACCTCGCACGAAATCACTTATTGCCTGATTTTAAACGATTTATTTGTGTCCATCGATTAAATCGAAATAAATGGAAATTTCCTACTATTGGATTAAGCAAATGTTAACCCATTCTGCATCGCTTATAAAGCACTGGTAACATCCTTAAAGCTAA
This sequence comes from Salibacteraceae bacterium, assembly GCA_023262195.1. Classification (GTDB taxonomy): domain Bacteria; phylum Bacteroidota; class Bacteroidia; order Flavobacteriales_G; family Salibacteraceae; genus SHAN690. The sequence goes on from JALRDM010000416.1 coordinate 2,624, forward strand.
CATAAACCCCAATTAACCTCGTCTAAATGGCACGGAACATACCTTCGCCCTCAGATTCTGATAAAGAAGATTTGATGCTAGCAAAAAAGAAAATCTTAGTGGTAGACGATGAAGAGGACATCCTCGAATTCTTGAGCTACAACCTCAGCAAAGAAGGGGCGAAAGTTTATAAAGCCAGCAATGGCGTTGACGCCATAGAAAAGGCCATTAGAAAGAAGCCGGATTTGATATTGCTTGACGTGATGATGCCAGAAATGGATGGCGTAGAAACGTGCATTCAGCTCAGGGATAAGCCAGAAACACAAAACACCATCATTGCATTTCTTACTGCTAGAAACGAGGACTACTCACAAATCGCTGGATTTGAGGCAGGAGCTGATGATTACATTTCAAAGCCTATCAAACCACGCGTATTGATAAGCAGGATCAAAGCACTCATGCGAAGAAATGATGTGATCGAGCCAACAAGCGCACAAATTGAGTTGAAGTCACTTAAAATAGACCGCGACCGTTACGTTGTCATCAAGGACGATGAAGAACTAAACCTCCCTAAGAAAGAATTTGAATTATTGAGCCTGCTCATCTCAGAACCGGGTAAGGTATTCACGCGAGAAAACATCTTATCTTCCGTTTGGGGGGAAGATGTAGTGGTAGGCGACCGCACCATTGATGTGCACATTAGAAAACTCCGAGAAAAAATCGGCAATCATCACATCAAGACGATCAAGGGTGTAGGATATAAGTTCAAAGAATAACCCTTCCGCACATATTCTAACTTTGAGGCGGAAAGATGAAAATCGAGAACTCTTACCAGATTGCCTTTTTTATTGGATCATGCGTCACCGCTGTTGGTCTAATGATACTTGGGGTCTTTCAATACCTCACTTCCAACGTCTTTTCAATTTGGATTTGGGTGGCTTTTCTCATCATCAGCTTTACCGTGACTTTCGGATTGAGTTGGTGGGCTGTAGAGACGTTTATAAACGGGAAAATAAAAATGCTTTACCGCAGCATTCAAAGTCCAGAACGTATTGCTGATAAATTAAGGCAAGCTTCAAAGTCGAGGGATGCCCTGGGCGAAGTTCAAAAGGATGTAAGGGAGTGGGCCACGGTCAAACAAAAAGAGATTCAATCGCTGAAAGAACAAGCTAATTTTAGAAGGGATTTTGTTGGTAACCTAGCCCACGAGCTGCGAACACCGATTTTCAACATGCAAGGCTATTTGCTCACCCTACTCGAAGGCGGGCTTGAAGATGAAAAAATCAATTATAATTATCTGCAACGTGCAGATGAAAACCTAGAGCGACTCATCGCCTTAGTGGAAGACCTTGATAGCATTTCAAAACTCGAAGGCGGCCGAGAAGAGATGAAAATCAAGAAGCACAATTTGGTGAAACTTACAGGTAAGGTCTTCGGTCTTTTTGAGCTCCAAGCGGCCAATAAAAATATTGAACTACGCTACAATAAGAAATACGAAAGGCCAATACAGGTAAATATCGACAAGGAAAAAATAGTTCAAGTGTTTACCAACTTAATTGCCAATGCCATTCACTACGGCAACGAAAATGGATATTGCGAAGTGCGTTTTTATGATGTAGACAAAAACATCTTAGTGGAAGTAAAAGACAACGGCCCGGGAGTGGAAGAAGAGCACTTACCGAGACTTTTTGAACGATTTTATCGGGTTGACAAAAGCAGATCCAGGCACGTTGGTGGCACAGGTCTCGGCTTGGCCATCGTTAAACACATCATTGAGAGTCACGGTCAAACGATCAACGTGCGCAGTACAGTAAGTGAAGGCACTACTTTTTCATTCACCTTGCCAAAGGCTTAATCCTCATGGACAATTTCCGAACCAAGATTACCGCACCCCGTTATTCGTTTGATATTTCTCACGATACGCAAGTAAACATGATTGGTTCTTGCTTTACTCAAAATATTGGGGCTGCGCTCTCTGATATAAAATTTAAGGTTGAGGTAAATCCGTTTGGCATACTATTCAACCCATTCTCCATCATGAATGCGTTGGAGCGAATGCTCAATAACCGGCCATATACAGAGGCTGAGCTATTGAAGGCCAGTGAATATTTTGTAAGCCTTGATCACCATGGCGATTTTAAAAATCTGGAGGCGGATGCCGCATTAAGTAAAATCAATGAACGTTTGGAACGGGGCCGAAAGCACTTATTGGAGTCTGACGTGGTTTTCATAACCTTAGGTAGTGCTTGGGTTTATCGACACATCGAACTCGATCACATCGTGGCCAACTGCCATAAAATTCCAAATAAGGAATTCAAAAAACAGCTGTTGAGCTATCAGGATGTTCACCTCATCCTGCGCCACATACCGCAGTTTATGGCCTCTAAAAAAATCCCAGCCAACATTGTCTTTACCATAAGTCCGATAAGGCATTGGAAGGATGGGCCTGTGGAAAACCAACGCAGCAAATCAATCTTACACGCAGCTACGCAGGCCGTAGTTGATGAATTTGAAAACTGTAATTACTTCCCCAGCTACGAGTTTATGATGGATGATCTGCGCGATTATCGATTCTACGAGCAAGACATGCTACACCCCACGGCTCAGGCCCTGGAATACATTTGGGGAAAGTTTCAAAAGAGCTTCTTTAGGGAAGAAACACAAGCCATTTGTAAAGAAGTAAAGGCCATTGTTGACGCGGCTGCGCATCGCCCGATGGATCCTGAAAGCAATTCGTTTCAACGCTTCGCTAAAAAGCAGTTGGATTTGATCGATCAAATCGGCAAAAAATACCCACCACTTGACTTAAAGGCGGAGCGACAACACTTTGAAGGATTCCTGCTCTAACTTCCGTGTAGTTGTGCTAAATACTCCTGCTCTGTCTGCCCTGGCGTAGCGTGTAATTCTGCTTCAATCTCTAGCACGTGATAGTCCATGATGCTGCTATAGCCACTCCGAGAAATCACCTTTTTGGCTTGAGCTAACTCTTCTAAAAGCTCCGTATCATCAAGATGATTCACCATCCTTAAGTTATCGATCTGCTGGTCTCGCGGTTCATCTGGTTTGCCTTGAACAATTAATGCCGGTTTCCCACTTTCTATAAACCGCCTTGCTAATTCTGCTTCGAACAAACTCCGTTGAGGTTCAGGGCCACTGATGATGGCAATTGCGTCCCATTTTATTGGCGTCTTTACTAAGGGCACTTCAAATCGACTCAAGGGACCGATATATCGGGCGTTTATTGGTAATCGATGTGGGTGTGATAAATCTCCCGCGAGTCCAGGAGCCTTTTCATAATCTGGAATCCAGACTTCATCATAGCGGCTCATTACCCATCGGTTGAGCCAATTAATCAAGCCTTGAAACACAGGACTCATGATTTGAACTTGATGGGTCATAAAAATGGATTTAGCCTTGCTCGTGCACAATCCAAAACGTGAATCGGATATCACTAAATCCACGTTACGTTGACGCACCTCACGCTGTAATGCCTTGTGTTCTTGCCAAATACTCCTAAGCAATCGCGGGCCGGTTATAATAAAGTGCTTCGGCATATTACCATCCTTAGGATAGGTGATTTCCATAAAAGGAATATCAATAAACTCAATCCCGTGAAATCTACTTTCGAGTATTGCTCGCGGGCCTTTATTGGCCGCCACTATCACATGATTCCCCAACTCGAGTTGTTGCTTTATAAGCGGTATACACCGTGTGGCGTGACCCAAACCCCAGTGCA